>JAGQPC010000449.1 GCA_020426925.1 Planctomycetales bacterium
GTGGCAACGTCAAAGCCGTATGCTTCGAATCGCTTGGCCGTGTTTTCGCTTTGCGTGACTTCGGCCATGGCGTCGAGCGTGACGTCGTTTGAGTCATAGATCAAAATTAAATTGTCGAGCCCCAAATGGCCGGCCAATGCAGCAGCTTCGCTGGCGACGCCTTCCTGCAAGCATCCGTCTCCAGCGAGCGCCACGACATGCTGGTCGAAGATCGTGTGTTCGGCGGTATTGAATCGAGCGGCCGCCATTTTGGCTGACATCGCATAGCCGACTGCGTTCCCGACACCTTGGCCGAGCGGTCCTGTTGTCGCTTCAACGCCCGGAGTCTCGCCGAATTCTGGATGTCCCGGCGTCGCGCTGTGAAGCTGGCGGAAGTTTTTGATTTGCTCTAACGGAAGATCAAACCCAGCCATGTGCAGCCAGCTATATAGAAACATGCTGCCATGCCCGGCCGACAGGATAAATCGATCTCGATTCAACCATTTCGGATCTTTCGGATTGAATCGAAGCCCACCGCCAAACAAGACCGCGCCAACTTCGGCGGCGCCAAGCGGTAATCCTAAATGACCAGAGCTGCACGCGTGGACGGCATCAATTGCGAGGCCTCGCGCCTGATTTGCCGCCTGTTCCAATATCTGTTTTTCCATATTCGTTCTCGTAGCTACGCTCGGTGGTTGAGCAGTACAGATGGGGGACATGAGATTTTTAACCCGCGATTCTACCGGTTTAGATTGGCTGCCGTCAACGCAAGAGGGCGGACGACTTTGGTCAAGCTACGAATCACGACGCAGGACTATCTGTGTCATCTCAGGACGGCAATTAAACCGCAGCAATCGGCAGCCCGAGAGACCTCGACTCACGTGCATCAACGTCGGAGTTTCGTAGAACGTCCCAGAAGCGTACTTCACGCCGTAGCGACTGGGCGAGAACACCGGGCCGATGCCGGGAAACCGAATTTGACCGCCATGCGTGTGACCCGCAAACATCAGCTCGAACTTGTTATGGCGAGCCCAACCGATTTGATCGGGGCTATGAGACAGGAGGCAGCGGAACGGAGGTTTCCCGTTGATCTCCTGCGGACACTCGCCCATGTTTGTCGCACGTGGAAACCAGGGGAGCTCGTTGCCCGCAAACAGGATTGGCCAGCCATTGACGTCGATGCACTCCCAGCGGCCTCCCAAATCGGTGATATTGCTGCGAGTCAACGCGTCACGAATTCCGATTTCGTCTCGAATTCGCAAATCGTGGTTGCCGAGCACGAACAACGCGCCTCGTTGCTTTTCAATCTTGCCAAGGACTTCGGTTAACCAGGAAAAGCACTTTCGTTTGTCGATGATGTCGCCGGTAATTACAACGAAGTCGCTGTTCAACTCGTTGACGAGCGACACGACTCGCTCGTGGAATTCTCGGCTCATGCGACCTGTGTAATGCAAGTCGGAAATGTGCGTAAACGTCGTGCCGTCTAACTCAGCTGGGAGATCAGCGATGGCTAGGACTTTCGTTGTCACGTCGATCTGAAAAACCTGGTTCGTTGGAATCGAGGCCAGGAGCGTCGAAAACACTGTCCCGGTCGGTTTGTGGCCGAGTTCGTTTTCGACGTCGATGATTCGCTGTTCGGTGGACAGCAGGCGATCGGTCGTCGACAAATCGGCCAAGTATCGCCACCACACAAAAAACGTATAGACGGCACCGACCGAACAAACGGCACCGTAGACCTGTGCGTATGGACCGATGCGTTCCCACGTGAGCAGCGGATGGTCGGGGCGACGTACCAGCCACAGCACAACCCCGATAGGCAGAAGAAACAGGTATGCGTACCAAACCTTGTCGATCGCCTTCATAAAGCGATACGGCAAAGCGGTTGAATGCAATCGATTTACGGCCCAAATGCTGATCGCCCAATGGCCGAAAACGGTGAACAGTGCAAACAAGTACCACATAGATCCATTATCGCACGGATCGAGCGGGCAGCTAAGCGTCGTTCCGACAATAAACGACTTTTACGCCTGAACCCGTAACGGCACTCAGTGATTCAGCCAAGCTAGCTGTGGTGAACCTGGCCCATAGTTTCGATAACCGACTCGACGACTTGTAGCAGTTGATCAAGTCGGAATGGTTTGTAGAGAACGGCGTTGGCTGCCAAGCCGGCTTGTCGCGCTTTTACGATCGTATGGCCTGGGTCATACCCGAATCCCGTCATCAACACCATCGGCACAGGATCCATGATTTCTTTCAGCCGCAAAAACAGATCATGGCCAGACATGTCTGGAAGACGAATCTCTGACAGGATGGCGTCGTACTGAGGTCCGTCCAGACTGCGAACCATTCGCATCGCCTCGCCGCCATCGTGAGCAGTTTCGACCACGCAGTTGTACCGTTCCAGCAGGTCATGAGCCGCGCCGCGCACGGCAACGTCTTCGTCTACGACCAACACGCGGCGACCGTGAAGCTGCGGATGATCGGGCATTTGCAGCCCGGCTGGCACGGCTTCGGCCGGCGTCATCCTGTCACCAACTTTGTGGATTAGGCCCTTAATATCGCGAGCATTCTGCAAAATCCGCCGCAGCCGATCGACAACCTGCTGATCGTGCCCGATGTACTGCTCCATCACGTTGACGGCGTCGTTGAGGATCTCGTCAACTGGCAATGCGACAGCGCTATGGATTGCTTCGACGCTCGCTTGAGCCGTATTGGCCTGTTGGGCGACAAGAAGTTCCAGCGTGTTCAACGCGTTCGCAACGTCTCGAGCGAAAGTTTCCAAGAACTGCAAGTCACGCTGGTCGAAGCGGCGAGCCTCGGGACTTTCGACATTGAACGTTCCGATGATTTGGTCGTGTTGAATCAGCGGAACGGTCATGGAGCTACGAGCGTCTTTGCAACCTTCCAGGTATCTGCGATCCGTGCGTGTGTCGTTGCACAAATAGCTGGTGCCTGTGGCTGCAACATAGCCGGTAACGCCGTAGCCTTCCAGTTCCGCAAAAAGCGGGCGTGTCGCAGCTTCCTCTTCAATGCCGACCGATAGCAATGGCACCAACTCGTGAGTATCACGGTCGCCTAACAGTCGAATCTCCAGCACGTCGAAATTCAAAATGTGCTTGCTGTGATGAAGAATGTTCGACTTGAGCAAGTCAATTCGCTGCTCGACCGCCATTTCGAACACTTCCTCGGCCGTGAGATCTGCCAGCTCCCGGCCCGCCTGATGCAACGCCGACAGCTTTTGTTGCTGCAAAGCTTCGGTTGTGACGTCCTGAATTGTCACGATAAACATTTCAGGAGATTCGTTTGGAGATTCTGGCCTTTTCAGCGGAACGCACTGAAATCGAAAATACCGGTTGTCGTTAGTCTTGATGCTCGACCCGGTCGTATGGCCGGTTTCGCGAGCCAATCGCAGGGGACAATAGATAGTATCGTCACCCCCTTCGCTTCCTAGCAGCGAGTAGAACTCTTGCCCAATGATGTTTTCGTCATCGATCCAATTGTGCAAGCAGTTGTTGGCCCAAACCAAGCGATGTTCAGCCGTGAGAATTGCCGCACCAACTGGGAGTTCCTCAAGAATTCGCTCATTTTGAAGCAAACGAGCGAGACGAAAGCCCGGGCGGTCCTTGTCGGGAACGACGTAGACGCACGCAAAATCACCGCCGGCGATTTCGGCAAGCGCCCCCAGGGAACTGTCGATCGCAGTCATATCAAAGCGTTCGCGGATCATCGACGCGACGTCTGAGTCGACGGATTCGAAGTCACCTACGCAGAGTATTTTGGGCTTTCCGGACAACCTCCAAATCTCCCGATTGTGGTTAATGTGCCCGTTGCAATTATAGGCAATTGCAATCGTCGAAAACGTGAAAACATTGCGATGCCTGCGGACATCTTAGATCGTCCGGACAACCCCGACAAGTTAACGGCCACTGAATCAATTGTCCAAATTGGACAATCTGTGAATTCGAACGGTACAAGTCATATGACCGATGAACTTTCTATTGAGGGCAGCCACCTGCAACAAGAACACAGTATACATGGCAGCCTCGCACGAGCTAACCGTATTCGGAGGCCCGCCAAGTTCGATCGCGACACTCGATCGTGTCGGATTCGCGACCGTGCTCGACTAGCCTCGTCGCAACGTTGCCGCATACAACAGCACAACAGCGCTGGCAGACAAGAGACTCCACGGCGCCCACTCGGGTGGGGTGATGACTCGTGGTTTCTTTTCGGGGCTGGGCGGCGGCCCAATGTCCACGAGTGGATCGTACGCAGGCACCACTTGTTCCGCGAATCGGTCGTTCAAGACTGCGTGGTCCAAGACAACAGCTTCCCCGCCGAGAAGCAGTAGAGTTAAGCCAATTGCGACGAAAAATGCTCTTACCATGTCGAGATCCCCCCGATGACATCGGCTTTTCACGCAAGCTGCTGCCACAAAGTCGGCTTCTTAATGAATAAATCGCGTTCGTCGGATAGACGGGTCCCGCATGGTAGCGACAATTATGATGACATCTTCGCGTGACGCGTCGATGGCTGAGAACTAGCCGTCGAATTGCGGGTTACGTAGCAGGGCATTTCTACGACTCGAACAACATCGCCGAATCGTTCGCAGTGCTGTTCCATTGAGATGTCGCCATCCACGAATTCCCAAGAAAGCCAAATGTGAGTGTAGTGGCGCGCTAACAATCGTGATCGCAGTTGCTCAACCAGAGCGGCAGATACTCCCTCGCCGGAAAACTCCGGGCGAACGGCGATCCAAGCCAGGAATGCTTCTCGAGCACTTTCCATTTTTTCTTGAATTCGGTGATAGTCTGCGACATCTGCATTTCCAGCAACACGCTGAAACTCGGCAGATATGTTCGGATAACACAGCGCGAATCCCGCGGGCTCGCCTAAGCATTCCGCCATGAGCCACAGGCCAGGCACCGCAAGTTCTCGTAGATCTTGCACCAGCCCCGTCAGAGTTGACGCCGGAACCTCAGAACACATGTCTAGCTTTGCGATTGTTTCGCAAAAGATCGGATGAATGAAGTCAGTTGTCTCGTTACGGAAATCTGTTCGATCGAAATCGCGGATCTTCAGGGTCCCGCTGAGCGGCGTCGGTTCCGTCGGAGACATCTCAGACAATTCGACGTACGCGTACCCTTTATGTGCCCCGACGCTGCAACCTTCGAACGACAACGCATTCAGCAGCCGCTTGGGCAACGAAGCCTCAAACAATGGCTTATCAGTTGCTTGGCCACCGTTTGCCTTCCACGATTCCACGCCAGCGCCGAAAATCGGAACTGGATGGCAAGCAGGAAATGAAACAACGTCACAATCGACCGATGCCTCTGTGACCGCCTGTTCCAGCTGAGCCATGAGCCGTTCGTCGTGGCCTTCGTCAAACATAAGGCTGCCGATCAAAACGCCCCGCACTGGCCAGCCATTGAGATACACATTCGCGCGATCGACGCAGAAGGCGGCCGCAATCTCCCCATTCATATAGCCTAGCCGCCACTCGAATGTAGACGGAAGGTCCTGCCAATAAGACGAGCGACAAAAGTACTTTGAAATGAATTCAGGCGAAATCCACGACAAAGGACAGTCTTCACGTTTTGCCTGGCGAATCGCTAAATGGCACAGTTGCCGAGCTTCACTCGGGGCCAGTTCCGTCGCGCGAACCCATTGAAATTCTGGTTGCAGATCAAACCTACAGCCAGCGCTACTGGACGGCTCAAGATACT
>JAGQPC010000450.1 GCA_020426925.1 Planctomycetales bacterium
AAGTGTTTTGCTAAACCATTGGCGGACGCGATTGCGAGTCACGCTTCGGCGGACCATCACACGCTGGCGGACGTTGGTGCCGGTTCGCCGTATGTTGCAACGGCTTGCCAACAGGCGATGCCTCAGCTGACGAACATCAAGTTGGTCGATCGTGAAAACGGCATGAAGTACGTGCGAGAAATGTTGAGCGACGATTTAGACAGATTTGAGCTCTGCTCGCAAGACTTTTTTCAAGCAATTCCGGCTGCGGACATCTACAACATTTCCAATACTGCTCACGACTGGTCGGAATCGGAATACATCGAAATCATGTCGAACGTGCGGAAGTCGATGTCACCTAACAGCTTCGTCTGCATCCACGAACCGTTGCTCATCGACGAGTGGTACAACGAAAAGGAATGGTGTGACGCGCTGTGGATGGCGTGCTACGCCGTTACTCTGTTTCGGCTGACTCAGGGCAAAGGCAGTTGCTACAGCATCGACGAGCACGATGCGATTCAACAGCAAGTTGGACTGTCGCGCATTGGTCCGCCGATCCCGACAATCGATGGCTGCACGGCATTGTTCTACGCAGTGGAATCGGATTAAAAACGCGATTGCCGCATGACGAGGTATTCCAGCAGTGCCTTGTCGAATTGCATGCTGGTGTCGATCGACACGTAATCAATGCCGCTCTTCGAGCATTCACGTCGATACGTTTCGCGGAACTTGGCTAATTCGTCGAGATACTCGCCGCGAATAGAATTCGCGTCAACCTCGAGGTGCTCGGCAGTTTCGACATCTTCGAAATCCATTAGTCCGTCGAACGGAAAACTGACTTCTGCTTCATCTAAAATGTGGAACAGAATTACGTCATGCCCGGAGTGTCGCAAGCGACGCAGCGAATCGATCACTTGCTCGGGTTCCTCAAGCAAGTCGCTGAAGATCATCACGAGGCTCGTATGGCGAAGCATCGCGGCAAGTTGCATCATGCTTTGAGCGATGTTTGTTTCACCTTTTGGTTCCAGCCGAGTCAAAAGCGAAAGCAAGTTCCCCAAATGCGTCCGCTTCGATTTCGGGGGAATGCTTTGACGGATCTTCTCATCAAATGCAATCAGCCCGCACGGATCCTGCTGATGAATCATCAGGTAGCACAGTGCGGCGGCTAACGAAATTGCGTATTCGAACTTGGTGAATTCTTGCCGGTAGGTGAACCCCATCGACTTGCTGAGGTCGATCGCCAAGTATCCGGTGATGTTTGTTTCAGCTTCGAACTTTTTGATGTAGTACTTGTCGGTCTTCGCGTAAACCAACCAGTCGATGTCCTTCGGGTCGTCGCCAGGAGTGTATTTGCGGTGCTCGCTGAACTCGACCGAAAAGCCATGATACGGGCTGGCGTGCAGGCCTTGAAAAAAGCCTTTCACGACAAACTGCGCCCGCAGGTCCAATCGCGAGATCTGCCGGATGACATCGGGCTTCAGATATTTTTCGACAGTCGATGACATGAGATCGCGTTATGCCTTCTCAAGTTTTTCGATCTTCGGGGCAGGGATAACTTCTAGCAGACGATTGATCACGTCTTCGTTGGTCATTCCTTCCGCCTGAGCCTGAAAGTTCGTGCTAATGCGATGTCTTAGAACGGGGATTGCGATTTTCTTGACGTCTTCGATGGCGACGCTGAACCGTCCGTCCATTGCAGCTAGCGCTTTGCCTCCATTAATCAAGAATTGGCCGGCTCTTGGACCCGCCCCCCAATCGACAAGTTCTCGCACGAAATCCGGCGCGGATTCATCCGCCGGACGAGTTGCTCTTACCAGCCGAGCCACGTACTTCACGATGTATTCCGTAACAGCGACGCTGCCAACCAGTTTCTGCAGATTAACGATCGCTTTCGCCGAAAGCACTTTTCGGACTTCGACTTTCTCATTGCGAGTCGTGGCGGACAAGATCTGCTCTTCTTCGTCTGCCGTTGGGTAGCCGACTTTAATATTGAACATGAATCGGTCGAGCTGCGCTTCTGGTAGCGGGTACGTTCCTTCTTGTTCAATTGGGTTCTGTGTGGCGATCGTAAAAAATGGATCGGGAAGATCGTAGGTCGATCGACCAACGGTGACTTCGCGTTCTTGCATCGCTTGAAGCAACGCAGCTTGAGTCTTCGGCGGAGTTCGGTTGATTTCGTCCGCCAACAAGATGTTCGTGAAGATCGGACCTTCGACGAATGTGAATTGACGACGACCATGTTCATCTTCGTCCAGCACATTCGTGCCAGTGATGTCCGATGGCATCAAGTCTGGCGTGAATTGAATTCGCTTGAAGCCCACATCCAGGATCGATGCGAGCGTGCTGACCATCAACGTCTTTGCGAGTCCAGGGACACCTTCAAGCAGACAGTGCCCTCGCGTAAAGATCGCCGCAAACAGTTGCTCGATCACTTCGTTTTGGCCGACGATTACCTTCTGCAGCTCTTGCTGCATCAAAACTCGGTGCTGGGAGAACTCTTGCAGGATATCGCCAAGGCTACGCTGTTTGTTCGTCACGGAGGAAACCCAATCTTCCCAATTCAGATATTACGTTCGTGCGTCAAAGCTAGGGATTTTATCGACCGGTGGTGATGCGGCAACAAACCTTTGTCCAACTGCGAAGATTGATTGCGATGAGGACCGTCGAATCCTAAGATAAAATAGTTATCAACGTTCGAACCGGACGAGGAGTTTTCCGCATGCATTGGCCGCGACTGATTCGATTGCTGACTGCCGTACTGGTTCTAACGAGTATTACACCTGCACCGGCCGACGTCACTAAGGCCGAAGTGAACGACGCGATCGATCGATCGATCAAATTCTTGCGAAATCGGCAGGGCAACGATGGTCGTTGGGCACGTGGAGCTGCCAGACAATGGGAGGGTGGTGATACCGCTCTAGTAGCGCTCGCACTTCTCAATAGCAATGTGCCTCTGGACGATCCGATGCTGCAAAAGGCGATGGTGTTCGTCCGGAATATGAAGACTCAGTGGAATTACGCAGTCGCTCTGCAAACGATGGTTTTGTGCACTGCAGAACCGAAACGTGACATGCTGACGATTCGCGAAAATGTGCGCTGGATCGAACGAACCCAAATCAACGAAGGATTCGGCAGGGGTGGCTGGTCCTATGGGAGCCGAGAAGCACGCGGCAGCGATCCGTCGAACAGTCAGTTTGCGATGCTGGCCCTTTTTGAGGCCGAGCAGGTTGGCGTCGAAGTCAACGAACAAACCTGGCGACGCGCGCTCAACTATTGGAAAAATAGTCAGCGAAAAAACGGAAGTTGGGGTTACCAACCCTCGGAAACAACTGGAAGCATGACGTGTGCTGGAATTGCATCCGTGCTGATTGCCAACATGCAGATCGGTGATGGTGATGCAAACGTTGACGGCGAAAACGTTCAATGTTGTCAGCCGCATACTGTTGACGACAGTGTTGCCCGCGGCTTGCAGTGGCTGGGCGACCATTTTTCTGTCAGGCGAAACCCAGGCGCCGTCACCGAATCGGGGTGGCTTCTTTATTACTTGTATGCGCTCGAACGAACCGGACGGTTGTCTGGGCAACGATTCATCGGCAATCACGATTGGTATCGCGAAGGAGCTGAATTTCTCATTCAACGCCAAGGGCCGCTTGGCGAATGGAAAGGGAGCTACACTTCGGCCGAACATGTTGGCACGGCGCTAGCCCTTTTGTTTCTGTCGAAAGGTCGTCGCCCAGTGTTAATCGGGAAGGCTCAGCGAAAACCAGACGACGATTGGAATTATCATCGCCAAGATCTAACGCAATTGACGCACCACGTTGAAGGTCGTTGGAGTCAAAAACTGACCTGGCAAACGATCGACATGTCGGTCGCGACGGCCGAAGATCTGGCTCAGATTCCGGTGCTGTATTTGTCGGGCCAAGAATCGCTGAAGTTTTCTCAGCAACAAAAGAAACATCTCAAGCAGTACATTGCTCAGGGCGGGTTTATTTTTGCGGAGTCATGTTGCAACGATGGCGGAGGATTTGACCGCGACTTTCGTGCGTTGGTAGCGGAACTGTTTCCTGATAGCGAACTTCGCTTGCTGCCGCAGGACCATCCAGTGTGGTACGCCGAGCAAAAGGTGAATCCAAAGTTTATGCGTCCGCTACTTGGTGTTGATGCGTGCTGCAGAACGAGCGTGATTTACTGTCCTGAACGGCTTTCTTGTTTTTGGGAACTCGCGGGCACTCGCAAGCAAAAGGAATTTGTGAAGTCTGTTCAGGACGAGATCGAAGCGTGTCTTGCCATCGGGGCGAACGTGGTCACCTATGCGACACAGCGAGAGCTGCGAGACAAGCTAGACATTCCAAACTTAGTGTCCATTGTCGCGAAACCGAATGACGTCGAACGTGGCTCTCTGCAGGTTGCGAAACTTTTTCACAACGGAGGCAGTGACGACGCACCGGCCGCGTTGACGAATTTGCTAAAGTCGGCGCGACAGCAAGTGCAGCTTCCGATTGAGACGCAGAAAATCGTGCTACCCGTTACGCATCCGTCACTTGCCGATTATCCGATCGCGTTCATGCACGGACGGAGACAGTTTCGCTGGACCGACGACGAACGAAAGGCACTTGCCACGTACTTGGAAAATGGAGGCTTTCTGGTCGTTGATTCGATCTGCGCCAGCAAGGAATTTGCCGAATCTTTCCGTAGTGAGATGCAGGCTATTTTTCCTGACCGACCACTGGAGCGGTTGCGTCCAAGTCATCCGATATTTACAGAAAGCTATTACGGTCACGACATTACAAAGGTAAGTCTGCGGAATCCGGAATCTAGACGAGACCAAGATCGCCTGACGGCGAGGTTAGAAAAAGTTA
>JAGQPC010000451.1 GCA_020426925.1 Planctomycetales bacterium
CGAGTGCCTTGCTGGCCAAGCGTCGTGATATTAGCGTGCTGTCTCACGGGGAAAATCAAGGTTATGGCGGCGCGTTGGTGAGCGCGTTTGAATACGCCATCAAGAACGATTTTGACGTTCTGGTGACGATCGATTGTGACGGACAACACGAACCGCAACGAATTCCAGATTTCGTCGAAGCCTGTCTTCAACTAAATGTCGACATCGTTTCAGGAAGTCGCTATCTGGAAGAGTTCGCAGGCGATTCGTCTGCGCCAGAGCAGCGGCGGCGAGTCAACCAAATCATTACGGCAGAACTAAACGAGCGACTCGGTCTTCGGTTGACCGACGCGTTCTGTGGATTTAAAGCATACCGAGTTTCGCAACTCAAAAAGTTGAACATTTCCGAGACCGGATATGCGATGCCGTTGGAGCTTTGGGTTCACGTAGCCCACGCAGGGCTGCAGGTCGTAGAGCGTCCTGTGCCGCGAATCTATTTGGATAACACTCGATCCTTTGGCGGCGAACTTGATGACATGTCCGTTCGTTTGGATTACTACCATCTTGTGATTAACCGCGCTCTCGATGCGGTCGACACTTCAGCGGGCAAATGCGGCGTCGGATGTGGCGGCGTTCGGAACAAGCCAGAATGACCGAGGCTCCGCTGGCTCGGTCTAATACGCGATCGACACGCAAGCGATATCGCGCGCCAACAGAAAACGGCGGAACTCTCATCGATCCGCCACTTAACGAATTGGTCGCCACGGCCGAACGGAACCGACGCACTGCCCACAATTCTGACCAGCTAATTGCCGACAATCCAATCGGCGAACTGCGAGCATCGTTGCGGCGATGGGCTTTGGAGCAGGCCAGCACATTCACGAACTGTGAAACACAATTGCCCAGCAACCTGCAAGGCTGTCCATTGTTCGTTTCAGGACACCAGCCTCAACTGTTTCATCCCGGCGTTTGGTTCAAAAACCATTTGCTTGAGTACCTGCGGAGCAAGCATGACGGCATTGGGTTACACGTCATCATCGACAACGATCTGTGCACAGCAAACTCAATTCGCGTGCCCACAGGAACCGTTGACGCGCCGGTGCTAACAAACGTTCCGTTCGATGACGCGATGGAATGGATCCCTTTCGAAGAGCGAACGATTCACAATTCTAGCCTCTTCGAATCGTTCGGAGATCGCGTAACAAGCGCGATTGCCGATTTAGTTCCGACCCCGTTGATTCAGCAGCATTGGCGAATCGCGACAGCCGCTGCCGCAGTGCTACCGAATCTCGGTTTTGCTTTTTCGAAGCTGCGACACAACATCGAACGTGAGTGGGGAGCTCAAACTTTGGAAGTGCCGTTGAGCCACCTCTGTCGCAGCCGCGAGTTTCATCTGTTTGTTTTGCATTTCATTCGCCACCGTGCCCCTTTTGTTGAGATCTACAATCGGTCGCTTGAGGAGTACAGGCGGATCAACCGCATACGTAGTCGATCACATCCTGTCCCGCCTCTAAGCATTGAAAACGAATGGTGCGAACTTCCGTTTTGGGTTTGGCAATCATCTTGTCCTCGACGCCGGGCACTACTGGTCCGAACGTCGCAGAACACTATTGAGCTTACTAACCGTAGCGACGTTTGGCGCATCGAGAATGAATCTAAAACAGATTTGTTTTTGGACCGTTTTGCGGAACTCGAAGAACGCGGCATCAAGATTCGGCCTCGTGCTTTGATGACGACGATGTTTCTTCGTCTGTTGCTTTCTGATTTGTTCATTCACGGAATTGGAGGCGCCAAGTACGACGAGCTAACAGATCAAATCTGCCGAGAGCTCGGCCTCGTTCCTCCAGCGTATGCGTGCGCAACGTCGACTCTGCGGTTGCCTGTCGAAGTTCCGGCGGATAGCCGCAACAGAATTCGCGAAACGAATCAGCTGCTGCGCCAGTATCGGTTTCACCCTGAACGATTCATTCCTGAAACAGAAAGTTCAGAAAACCAAGTGTCCAAGTGGATTCAGCAGAAGGAAAAATGGATAAACCGAAAAAACGAAAACAGAGAAAAACGATTGCGGCATGCGATGATCGAAGAGGCAAATCGCGCATTGCAGCGGTTACTTCAAGAAAAGATTAGCCAGGCCAAACAGAATCTTGAAATTGCTCGTCACAAATCTCAAGTGTTTGACCGGTTAGGATCTCGAGAGTTTTCGTTTGTTTTATTTCCTGATTTTGAATTGCAATCTAGAATGCAGTGCGAATTTTCAGAGGGGTAAGCAATCATCTCGTCATTTCGTTTGTGCGAAGCCACGGGTCGCACTAACTGCCCTACGTGGGTGCTTATCGGTTTTTGGGGCGTTCGCCCAAACGACGGAACAAGAGACTTTTCACTAAATCGCCGACTTGTTTTGCGATGCGCGTCGCTAAAACACTAGGGTCGGTACAGAAACGCTGTTCGTACAGGACGGATCGGCAACACGTTTGCCGCGATCCTTTCCTGCGCGATCGCGACGTGAGAGGAGTGCTGTCATGCGCGCTAAGACTCAGAGCGTAAATCGTCTGGCTGGATACGAGATCCCGTCGGTTGCAAGCCCAAACATTCGCAGTTCAAGTCGTGTCCGCGACCGTATCTCAAATGGAATTGCGAATTCAAATCCGTCGCAGACGGCCGTCGCGGCCAATTCTGGCGACCACCCGCTGCTGTTAAAGTTTCTTACGCAACAACAGGTCGTCCACATCGCCGAGTTCCAGCAAACACTTGACAGCCCAGGCTACGAGCCTAGCAATCGCTTTCTCGTTCGTAATCGAGGAGAAATCGTGGCTCACATCCGAGTCATTCCGCGCGAACTGCGGTTTGGCCGTTCCACACTTTCGACTTATCACCTGTCAGAACTTGCGATGTTGCCCGAGTATCGCCAAGCAGGTTGCATGCGCATGCTCTTGGCGGCTGCTCGCCAAAAAGCGGCCGCCAACCGGATCGCTTTGATCACGGCAGATTCCAAACGGCCCGAGATCCTGCGGCGGATGGGATGGGCGATCATCACAACGGGCACGAACGTGACGACGAGCCCCCACAGTTTGTTGTCGACCCTAGAAGAATTGGACGCCACAAGTCCCAACATGCGATGGAAGGACAAATACGAAATTCGGCCTCTGCGTTTTGTCGATCAGCCGGCTATGGCCGAAATGTACGAAGCGTCGTCGCGGCTTCATGTCGGGATGCGTAAACGGACTCACGAAGACTGGTTGTGGCTGATGGGACGTCGAGGATTCAATCGTTCGTTCGTTGCGATTCGCAAGGCGACAAATTCGTCACCAGAAAAGGTCGTTGGCTATTGCTTGCTTCGTGACAATCAAGTTGTGGAGCTGATTTCCGATCGAGACCATGCACTTTCGATGTTAGCCTTGCTGCGTCGAGCTTGCGCTGACGTAGTTGAACGAGGTGTGCACTCGATCGTAATTCTCGCTGATAGTGCCCCCGACTTGGCGCTCGAAGGATTCCGATCAGTTGACATTCCGTCCAGCCTTGCGGCATGCGTTCCATCGGCCTACGACTTCCTCAAGCCGATGAAAGCTGAATTGGGCGCTCGAGCACTTGCAAACGGCGCCAAACCGGAAACGAAAATCGGTTTCTCCTCGGGTACGGAAACCGTTTCGCTAGAGGTCACAAAAGCGAAGCTCAAGTTAAAAAGGAATGAGCAAGTCAACAGTCGAATTCAAGTCTCGCCATCAATGATGACACGACTGGCGCTCGGCAGCATCGACCTCAGCCACATCCACGATGCCGAGGACATTTCTTCGACGACCAAAGGCGCGATTGAAGCTGCACAGGCAATCTTCTCCTCTAACAGATTCCTGCAGATGCCGCTGGAAAATCTCGCGACAATGGAATACTGATCGGGTAGATCACGCAGAACGATACCCCACAAAAAAAGCCTTCGCATTCCGCGGAGGCTTTTTTCATTCGTGCTTCATGGATTTTCGCTAGACCGCATCTCGCCGACTTGCTTTTGCTCGAAGAAATCCGTGCAATCTGTGTTGCGTCAACTTTTGCTGAAAACCACGGAATGTCAGTCCTAGCATTTTGGCGGCGACACGAGCGTTATAGTCAGCTTGCTCCAAAGTCTTGCGAATGTGTGCCAACTCTGCGGCCGCAAGTGTCGGCCACTCGTCTGTCGGCGTCAGCGGTTTGTTGCTGACCGATTCTTGCGAGTTGACGGCTTCGGTCGTCTCGTCTCGTTCGTCATCGTTGCCGTATTCACTGCTGGAATCGGCGAGGAGTTCCGCGATTCTGTCGAAGCTGTCCAGCCCGATGACCGCGTCGCTGGCTTCAACATTTTGCACGGCGATGTCGATCGTTTCTTCCAGCTCGCGAACATTGTTTGGCCAGTCGTACGACTCGAGCACCGCGAGAGCTGGGTTTGAAATCTGCGGCTGGTCAACTCCATATTCGATGCTCGACTTCGCCAAAAAGAACGCCACCAACGGACGAATATCTTCTGGATGCTCGACGAGTGCTGGGCATTCGACTGTTGTCGTTGAAATCAGCTGGTAAAGGTCCGACCGAAACCGGCCGGCTCGGACTTCGCCATCCAAATCTCGGATGGATGACGCCATAACTCGCACGTCAGACTGAGTTTCTTTCAGCGCCGTGACAAGTTCGAGCTGCTCACCCAGCGTTAGTGCGTCGACATGTTTCAGGAACAATGTTCCGCCATCTGCGCATCGATAACAGCCGATAGATCCACCGAGCAAGCTATTCGAGCTGCCAATCCCAAACATCTGCGAGGAGAAAAACGGCCCAGAAAGTGCTTTGCAGTCCACCGGAATGAATGGACGATCTTGGCGATCGCTGTGTCGATGGATTGCTTGGGCAAGCAATTGCTTACCGCTTCCAGCGGGACCAGATAAAAGAATATTGAATTTATAGTTGGCAAGTTGGAGAACTCGCCGTCTCAGTTGCTTTGTTGTGGACGACGTCCCAGCAACGAGATCGAAGACAAAGTTAGTAAGCATCACAAGCTTTCTTCAGTTCACTAGCGTTTCCTCAAAGTCGCATTCGCGATCAGACATATGTAAATAACTACGCGATCAGTATTATCGATGATCTTTAGTAAATCAAACCTTTGCTTTCGCAGTTTTCCAAATTAATTCAGATTGCCAAGCTTATTGAACACACCACTGTCGTCGAAACGCCAGACCGGCGACAAGAAACAAAAACATGGCTCGACAGCCGGGCTCGGGGACTAAGCGACCAACGCGGACGCGGCTGCGAGGCCCTTGTTCAAACGATGCGGCCTGCAGCGCAATGATGAAATCTCGGCTGTTGAAGACACCGTCTCCGTTCCAATCACCCGATTCCCAAGTAGCGGGTTCGTCCGTTTCGTACAAGGCTTCGGAAAATGCGTTCACAAAATCTGTCGTGTTGAATTCGCCGTCCAGGTTCGCGTCGCCAAAGTAGGTGTATCGCAGATTCTCGACCCAAAACCGGTGATCTTCAGCGTCGAGTAGTTCGTCACCATTGAGGTCGAAGCTCAGGTCATCTGAGTCCAGGGCGGCCGATAGTAGGTCGATGTCGTTGGCGGTCAGCAGCCCGTCGCCGTCAAAATCGCCCTTGACCACCAGGCTGCCAACGATCTGTTCGCGATAAGTGGCGATGTCGGCGTAAAGCGTCGAATTTCCATAGATTGGAGTAACGGCGACGTCAGGCTGGTTCTGAAATCCGTGCACGGCGAGCATGATTCCGGCCAGCACCCAGTTTCCGTCTTCCTTGACGAACATGCCGCCTCCAGAATCGTTGAGTGCGGCCTGCATTTCGAATTCGGTGTCCGGCTGGCGGTTTGGTCCCTTGATCCGTTCGTTTGCCGCTGAACCTTTGAGATCGAACTCTGTGATTGTCGCAATCACGTCTGCGCCCCCGAACACAGGGTGGTCAACTCTGACAACGATCGTATTGTCCCGATCGGCGCTGCCTTCCAGCAAGCTGTCGCCTTCAACCAGGTTTGTGCCCCATCGTATCGTATTGGAATTCAGCGTCTTGTAGCCGCTGTGCGTGCTATCCGCTTCGTCCGATTCGGTCCAGACTGCGTCTTCGCCTTCTCCTGCAACGGCCCAGAAGGTGGGCAGCTGGGCTCGCTCACGGCCGTTGCCGATCGCAATGATTTCGGTGCCTGGTTTGGGTGTTGCCGTGGCCAGTTCTATCGGTGGCAGTCCTGGATCTTCGAACAGCTGGTAAAGCAACAAATCGGTGAATTCGGTCAAGCCTCCGCTCGGGTTCGGAACCGGCACTTGCGTGGCTGGATTTGCCGCATAGTTGCCGATTCCAGGGAAATTCGCGTCATGCGCACCAATGTGGCGAGCCGTCAGCATCCAGCGATTGCCCAGATAGATGCCAGTTGAATCGCTAACGACGGCGACATTGTTCCAGCCGGGATCATCTTCGGGGGCCGTCGTGTTCTCGGTCGTCGTCGAAACAACCACAGCGTTCACCGAAACAGGGGACAGGGCGACAAATACGGCGGACATGCCGATGAGAAACCTAAGAAGACCCATATCACCCGCCTCAAAGTTGCTGTCACCTACCGACCATGGTAGCCACCCACAGACGTTCGAACAACGAATATCTGGAGATGTCGTGCGTGACATTCATGAAGACATCGTAGCCGGAAAAGTCCGAATAGAGTGTTAAGTGAGGGACCTAATGAGACTTGAACGGGAATTGACCGAAAAAGTAACGAATGCTAACATCCTGGATTCGCTAGGGCCGGCGGCTAGACGCACGGTCCATATTTCACAAACCCTTTTGTTTCTGTTTTGAGCCTGATCGAATAGAGCGAGGAGAAGCCGAGTGGCAGAACCGTTGGCCAAAAGACTGATTGATTCTGGAGTTCACTTCGGGCACCGAGCGAGTCGGTGGAACCCGAAAATGGCTCCGTACATTTACGCAAGAAAAAATCTTATACACATGATCGATGTCCGCGAGACAATTCGCGGACTCCTTCGTGCAAAAAAGTACGCCAATCAAGTGGCGGAACATGGCGGGCAAATCCTTTTTGTGGGAACAAAACGCCAGGCAAGCGAGACGATTGAGCGTGAGGCAAGTCGATGCAACATGCCGTTCGTTGCTGAACGTTGGCTTGGTGGAACGCTGACAAACTTCCGCACGATTCGCAGCCGTTTGGGACGCCTTGAAGAATTAGAGGCCATCCGTAACAGTGACGAGCTGGCATCGTATTCGAAGAAAATGCAGTCGGCATTGAATCGCGAATACAGAAAAATGTATCGCAACCTGAACGGGATGCGCAACATGACTCGGCTGCCGGAATGCTTGTTTGTCATCGATCCTCGCAAGGAAAAAAATGCGATTCGCGAAGCGAGCAAGCTGGGAATCACAACGATTGCTTTGATCGACACCGATTGCGATCCCGATCTGGTGGATTTGCCAATTCCGGGTAACGACGACGGTATTCGCGCTATCGAGATAATTGTCGCTCAGCTGGCGGATGCCGTTGCTGAAGGTCGCACGCAAGTGCAGGCGTCCAAGAAAGACGAGACGCCTCAGCCGGAGCCAGCCGCAGTCGTTGACAAAGACGCTGAGTAGTACGCGACAATTGTATACGCGACAATTGTAGTTGTCATTGTGGACAAGGTTTTTGCAATGAACCTTGTCCTATGATTTGTCTTCACTAGCGTATCGCAAGAGATCAAAGTCTCTATCGGCGAATTTGTTCATCGCTAGATCTATATTCCATATTTGCTCGCTACAGGCCGTTTGTGCGAGTTCACCTGAACCGAAAACCAATAACAAGATCAGCAGAAGGAAGACCATGTCCGTTTCAGCAAAAGCAGTCGCTGAACTAAGAAAAGCTACCGGCGCCGGAATGATGGACTGCAAGAAGGCCTTGCAAGAATCCAATGGCGATTTTGACGGTGCCGTTGATTACCTGCGAAAGAAAGGCCAAAAAGTCGCCGCCAAGCGAGCCGACCGAGAAGCAAAAGAAGGCGTGGTCGTCACTGTGACCAACGATTCCAATGACAAAGGAATCGTGATGGGATTGGGATGTGAAACCGACTTTGTGGCAAAGAACGAAGACTTCGTTGCATTCGCGACAAGCTTGGCCAAACTAGCTCTGGATAGCGGCGTCACCAGTAAGAAAGAACTGGCGGCACTCGAGTTTGAAGGTGCTCCGGTCAGCGAAAAGCTCATCGAGCAAACTGGCAAGATCGGCGAGAAGATTGAGATTTCGGATTTGCAGCTTGTCGAAGGCGGCACGCTCACTTCCTAAATCCATTCTGGCGCAAAGATTGGCGTTATCGTTTCTTACAAGGACGGTGGCGCCGAAGGTGCAGATCAGTTCTTTCGAAGTGTCGCAATGCACATTGCTGCGATGAGTCCGAGTGTGTTGACTACGGACGAGCTGGATGCCGAGTTTGTTGCCAAAGAGACCGAAGCGCTAAGAGGCCAAATCAAAGTCGAAAACGAGGACCGAGCTCGACTAGGTAAGCCCCTGAAGACTATCCCAGAATTTGGCGGACGTTGTCAGCTTACCGCCGATGTGATGGCTAAGGTCGAAGACACAATCAAAGAAGAGTTGAAGGCCGAAGGCAAACCCGAAAAGATTTGGGACAAAATCATCCCAGGTAAGATCGAACGCTTCATCGCGGACAATACGCAAGTCGATCAAGAACATTGCCTGCTGAGCCAGTTCTTTGCCCTGGACGACAGCAAGACCGTTGAAGCAGCCGTTAAAGACTTCTGTGACGCCGCCGAAATCTTGGCTTTCAAACGAGTCGCCACTGGTTAGTCGTCACCAGACTCGAGGCAGATCTTAAAAGCCACACTCTAACGAGCGTGGCTTTTTTTGCGCACAGCGATTTTCGATTCAACCGGAATCGTTTAGATTCGGTGCTAAACTTACATGGCGCGGAATCTAAACGTTTGCGTCAGTTGCAAACTAGCCTTTAAACTATGAATAGGAACACCAAGTGGGTACAAACACACCACGATTCCCACGCGTCGTGTTAAAGCTGTCCGGAGAGAGCTTTGCCTCGGCCGGAGAACGTGGAATCAACATGGACGAGGTTTTGCATATTTCTCGTCAGATTCATCAGGCTCAAAAGCATGGGTGCGAAATCGCCGTCGTCATTGGTGGCGGAAATATTTTGCGAGGAGCTCAGTTCATCAGCACCAGCGGTGGCGGAATCCACGAAGCGACCGCCCACTACATGGGAATGTTGGCCACGGTAATCAACGGCCTGGCGTTGCAAGACGCATTGGAATCACTCGGTTGCCAAACGCGTTTGATGACGGCAATTAAAATGGACGGAGTCGCTGAACCGTATATTCGACGACGAGCTCATCGTCATCTTGAAAATGGCCGCATCATCATCCTGGCCGCAGGAACAGGCAGCCCGTTTGTCACTACGGATACCGCGGCTGTTCAGCGAGCGCTTGAAATCGAGGCCAGCGTCGTCTTTAAAGCGACTCGCGTAGACGGCGTCTACAGCGAAGACCCGGAGAAGAATCCACATGCTGTTTTTTATCGGGAACTCGACTATCAAACTGTGCTCCGAAAGAATTTACGCGTCATGGACCAAACTGCGATTGCTCAATGCATGGAGCACGATTTGCCGTTGTTGATTTTCAATTACCAAGTTGATGGAAACATCGAACGAGCAATTCTTGGCGACACCATTGGAACGTATATCGGGACTTCGTCCAGCGTTGAGGCGTAACTCGCCTGCGCTTTGACAGGCAGCGGACGAGTTTTACCGTACGACGGACTTCTAGTCCGTCGGCAGTGTGACACTTCGATCAGCGCGTAAGTTTCAATCTTTGGGACGCTTCAGGATTTCACCCTCGCAGAAACACTTCAGTGACGCCATTCGGGCAGACACGCTACTCTTGAATTCAGCTACAGAGTCATGTCAACACTTCAGTCCATAAAAGAACATCTCGCTGAAACGGCGCGTTACGAATCGATCTTGTCACTTTTGCATTGGGATCAGCAAACCTACATTCCTGCAAAAGCTCACGATTACCGAGCGGAACAAGTTACGACGTTGTCGGGACTGATTCATCGGCGCAGCACCGATCCGAAGCTTGGCGAGTGGCTAGACGAAGCAGCAGAAATCGGCGACGACAGTATCCAAGTAGCGGCCGTCATCAGGCATGCCAAACGAGACTTCGATCGTGCGACTAAGCTTCCCGCAGAACTTGTCGAGGAGTTGGCTCGCTGCACTTCGAAAGCACATCAAGTTTGGGTTGAATCTCGAGCGGCAAACGACTTTGCCATCTTTCAACCGATGCTTGAGCAAGTCGTTTCATTGAAACAACAACAGGCTGATGCAATCGGTTTTGACGAATGCCGCTACGATGCGTTGCTTGATGAGTTCGAGCCGGACATGAGAACCTCGGAGGTGTGTCCTCTGCTCGAGAGATTGCGATCGGAATTAGTTCCTCTGGTGAATGCAATCATGGACAGCGGAAAAACCGCTCCGGCAAATATCTTAGAGCGCACGTATCCAGTAGACGCACAGGCAAGGTTTGGCAAGGAAGCAGCTGCAGCGATTGGCTTCGACTTCCAGCGAGGCCGAATCGATGTGACACACCACCCGTTTTGCACGGAGCTGGGGCCACATGACTGTCGAATCCTAACACGTTACGACGAAAAGTTCTTCTCGTCGGCGTTCTTTGGAACACTGCACGAAGCGGGGCACGGCATGTACCAACAAGGGCTGCCAGCCGATTGGTACGGAACGGGCCCAGGCAAGTATGTCTCGTTGGGAGTGCATGAATCGCAGTCACGCCTATGGGAAAACCAAGTTGGGCGTAGCCGGGCGTTTTGGCAGCACTTCTTCTCAATTGCAAACTCTTATTTTCCGACAGCCCTGGACGGCGTTTCACTCGATGATTGGTATTGGGCTGTGAATGATGTCCGTCCGTCACTGATCCGCGTAGAAGCGGACGAGGCCACGTACAACTTGCACATCATCGTTCGCTTCGAAATTGAACAAGAGCTCATCGACGGATCACTCGCCGCTTGCGATGCGCCCGATGCGTGGAATGCACGCTACGAAAAGTACCTGGGAATTACTCCTGACAGCGACGCGAACGGGATTCTTCAAGACGTGCACTGGAGCGAAGGCCTGTTCGGATATTTTCCCACGTATTCGCTCGGCAACTTGTATTCGGCTCAGCTTTTCGAAAAAGCGAATGAAGAACTCGGCTCGCTCGAAGAGCAGTTTTCTGCGGGTGAGTTCACGCCGCTGCTCAAGTGGCTACAGGACAACGTGCACGGCAAAGGTTCGTGCTATTCGGCAAAAGAGCTTGTCGAGCGAGCAACCGGAACCGCCCTATCCCACGACGCGCTGATGCGACATTTAGCCGACAAGCTGAACCCGCTTTATCGTATCGACTGAACTCATGCGTTTTGCGGTGCGAAAACAGGACGTGCGACACCTGCGTCTCCGGCTGTTAGGGCCGATCAACGTGAGCGTAACGTCGATTTGACTGCGTTTGTCTTGTGCTGCCGTAGGCGAGATAGCTGGGTCTCGTGTTCGTCGTCGGGGCCGTCCATCGCAGCAAATACTTCGTCGACAACGTCAGCTCGTCCAACGATTGGATCGCTTGTTGTCGCTGGCGGAGTTTCAACAAAGACGGCAGTGGCAGACGGTGGAACCGTTGGCTCGCCGACAGGCAGGAACTGAAACCTCCGTTGACGTGTGATCGAAATGTCCGGGCTAGAGATGAAGGCGCTGCCATCAAAGTCGACTCGAGACTGGTAGTTCGCATCTCCGACGCCAAGGAACCGGCGTTGGCGAGTCTGCGAAATGTCCAAGCTGGTAACGCCGCCGTCACCTCCTGAATCGCCGGGTACGATATCGAAACGATACAGAAAATCTCCTCCAGCCGTGCCGTTCCCAGAAATAACACTCGTCGATGTGGTCCATTCACCGTCCAACATCGCATTGTTCACGTCAACAACCGTTTCGCGAATCCGCAGCAAGTACTTGTCGATCTGAAGCGGTGTGAAAAACGAAATCGTTGCGACGAATGTCGTCGGATTGAATGTGACGCCCTCAATGTTGAGCGAATGATCGAGTTGATTCACACCATAAAGTCGTACAGCACCAGGGACGAACGTGACATCCGACGTGAATTGAACGAAGATGCGATTGATCTCGTGCCAAGGCAGTGGCAGCAACTGATTCGCGCCGTTTTCAATTGGGTAACCGAGCTGCTTGGCGGGATCGACGTACGCCGTGAAACTTGGATCCCAATAGATCGAAGCTGCACGAACGCTTGTAATCGCAGCCAAGTCGTCATTTTCAATCGTTCCAATCCCAGTATCATCTGAGATCGTTGCACCAGTCGGCGATGACAAAATCAACGAGAATTCTTCGTCCACTTCGGCGGCGATATCTCCGTTAATAATTACCGACACCGTTTGCGACAGAGCGCCTCCCGCGGCAAACGACAGTGTGTCGGACTTCGCGACGTAGTCCGTGCCCGCAATGGCAGTTCCATCGTGCGTTGCGTAGGCGACAGAAACAGCACTTCCATTGTGCGAACGAGAAACCGTGAACTGAAGCAGTTTCGTGCCGGAGTCTCCTTCAATAACCGTTACGTCGTTAACCGAAAGCGATGGAATACTGGCATCGATTTGAATTAAGTAATCTTCCACTA
>JAGQPC010000452.1 GCA_020426925.1 Planctomycetales bacterium
TGTCCGCGACTTTCTCGTACTGGAGTTTCGCCGTAACTATGTCTCAGTTGATGGATTTCGACCTACGTGACACGGTCCTTTCTGACGGTTCGTTCGGCCCAAATGAAATCGTTCGAATCACAAACTCAGTCAGCGACGATGCAACTAAATTGAGCCTACTAAGGGATTCAGTAGCTGACCTCAAGGCTCGCGAAGCTCACACACCCGCATCTGCCGTGCGGCTGGGCGTTTGCGAGTACCTATTAGGTAAGTACGCCGAAGCCGTGGCGACGCTCGCAACCGCCGACGGGGGAGCACTCGCCCATTACTACTCCGCGCTTGCTCATCTGGGCCTGAAGAACTACCCAAAAGCAATTGAAAGCTTCGCTGCGGCAAAGCGTGCCGGCTATGACATTGGTGAATGCGAGCTTGGCACCGCTGAATGCCAAAGACTGAACGGCGAAGCTGAAGCGGCGTTGACGACACTGGACAATTTGTCGGGCGCTGTTGAGCAAACCGCAGGATACCTCTACCAACGTGGTGCAACTGTCGCGGCGCTTGGAGCTAACCCTGAAGAAGTCTGGGCGTTGTACGAACGTGCCGTTGAAGTCGATGGCTCGCATAGCGGAGCTCTGTTTGGGCTTGCCGTTGTCAACGATCGACATGGAAACGATGACACAGCACTTGAACTTTACCAGCGTGCTACGGCGAGGTTTCCGGCACACGTCGGTTCGCTGATCAATTTGGGCCTGCTGTACGAAGATCGTGGCGACTTCGAACGTGCCGCAAAATCTTATCGCCGAATCTTGGACGCGTATCCCACCCATGCTCGAGCCAAACTGTTCTTGCTGGACGCCGAAGCATCTGGCGACATGTACTACGACGAAGAGGCTCAAAAGAAACGAGACCGCATTTCGCAAGTACTCGGCATTCCGGTTTCCGATTTCGAACTGTCGGTGCGCAGTCGAAACTGCTTGCAAAAAATGGGAATCGCGACGCTCGGCGACCTGACGCGATGCACCGAGCAAGAACTGCTGGCAAGCAAGAACTTTGGCGAAACGTCGCTTGTCGAAATTCGCGAAATGTTGAGCTCGAAAGGGCTCGAGCTCGGCCAGTTCTCACATGAGCGATCTGAACCAGAGCCAGCGCTCGATTACGAAAACATGTCGCCCGACGAGCAAGCGTTGCTTGAACGCCCAATTTCCGATCTGAACCTTTCAGTTCGTGCTCGAAAGTGCATGGTTCGACTTGGGATCAGCACCATCGGCGAACTCCTTCGTCGTACTGGCGATGATCTGCTTGAATGCAAAAACTTCGGCGTGACGAGCCTCAACGAAGTTCGCGAAAAACTGACCGGCCAAGGCCTGAAGTTGCGCGGCGACTAGTTTGGTCATGCAGCAAGGCTTTGAGTTCACACTGCACTGTTCGGACTCGAATTGCGACGCGCGGCGTTCGACATTTACGACGCCGCACGGCCTGGTGGAGATGCCGGCTTTCATGCCGGTTGCGACGCTCGGAACAGTCAAGGGATTAGAGATCGACCAAGTGCGGGCCACTGGCGCGCACATGATCTTGGGCAATACGTACCATCTCACGCTTCGTCCGGGTGAGCAGGTCGTGCGCGAACTCGGGGGCCTGCATCAGTTCATGGGCTGGGACGGCCCGATTCTCACTGATAGCGGCGGATTTCAGATCTTCAGTCTCGCTCAACGCACCAAAGTCACAGAGAGAGGCGCTGAGTTCCAGTCGCATATCGACGGAAGCAAGCTCAGCCTCACACCCGAGCGATCGATTCAAATCCAGCAAGCTCTGGGCAGCGATATCGCCATGGTGCTGGATCACGTGGTCTCGCTGCCGAACGACGATGCTGCAATTCGCGACGCGTGCGAGCGTTCCATACGCTGGGCGAAGCGTTGCCAAGAATTATCAGCCCCTTTGCAGGCGCAGTTTGCGATCGTACAAGGCGGGCTAGACAAAGAGCTTAGGAAAGAATGCGCTGCACGATTGGCAGAGCTCGATTTCCCTGGATACGCCATCGGTGGACTGAGTGTTGGCGAGCCGCCAGCAGCCATGTACGGGATCCTTGACGCGACATGCTCGCATCTTCCGGCAGACCGGCCTCGGTATCTGATGGGCGTCGGGCGACCGGAAGATTTGCTTCAAGGAATCCTACGTGGAGTCGACATGTTCGATTGCGTCATGCCAACGCGGAACGGCCGCAACGCTTTCGCGTTTACAGATAGTGGGCCGCTGCGGATGAGAAATGAAATCCACCGTACTGACGACCGGCCGCTGGAGGAAGGATGTCCATGCATCGCATGCCGACGAAGCCGCGGATACATCCGCCATCTATTCATGGCAAGTGAAATGCTAGGCCCGATTCTGTTAACGGCCCACAACCTGACCTATTACCAGCGACTGATGTCGGATGCTCGTGAGGCGATCGAGCAAAACCGGTTTGTGGATTTTTTTCGGGGAAAAATGGCGGGATGGGGAGCTCCAGCGGAGATTCCGGGCTAGACCCAGGAGATCTACTTGTCCTTTATGGCTGAACCCCAGTGCCTGGATCGGACGCCGCATTCGCGACTTGCGTGCTTCTGACCTTGCCGACAGCCGGTTGCCCTTGCTCACGCGTATCTAAAGGTTTACTATCTACCGATTAAAATTCGGGTGACCGTACGACTAGGGGTTACCCCAACCAAACAGCCACTATTATTCACTAATCACGTACTTGGACGGAGCGTAAGTCGCGACTCTGCTCGAACGGTCCTTAATCTAGCTCGACCTTACGTGAACTGATTCCCGCCCAATCCATCACGGACCATTCAATGCTCGACTTCGCCACAACCGGCTCACTTTTCGCCGCTCCAGGGGACCCGTCGGCAGCCCAGCAGTTATTCCAATTCTTGCCAATCGTCGTGATCGGTGTGTTGGCTTATTTGATGCTGATCAAACCTGAACGTGCGAAGCGGGCTGAAGTCCAGAAAATGCTAGACGGCCTGTCGAAGAACACGCGAGTCGTAACAATCGGTGGCATTTACGGGACGGTTGTCAATGTCCAGAAGGACTCTGACGAGGTCACGATCAGAGTCGACGAATCAACGAACACAAAGATCCGTGTCGCGCGGTCCGCGATCTCCAAGGTGATTGTAGAATCAAGCGACACAAGCAGCAGTAGCTGATATGCTCAGCCAATAAACTGGCTGGAATCAAACTCCACAATACGAACGAAACTCTTTTTGTCTGGAAATTCAAATGTTTGTCGTACTAGCATCCTTGGTCGGCACTGTTGTCCTCGCCTTTTTGGCCTCCAGGATTGTGTCGAACAAATTCCGCATGCCCGAACATGGCTGGCGAGCCGCCGTTGTTGTGGCCAGTGTCGGAATCGCAGGGGTCATCATCTTATCGACGAATGGCAAAGTCAAAAAAGGAATCGACCTTAACGGCGGCGTCATACTGGTCTACGAAGTCGACGAAGCCGAAACGATGGAAACCGCGGCCCTTCAGCCGGGCGACGACACCGAGGCGCGTATCGACATGACGGCTTTGGTCGGTGCGATCAGCAAGCGAATCAATCCCGGCGGCGTCGCCGAAACGGTCGTTCGCCCGTACGGTGACCGCCAAGTCGAAATCATCGTTCCCGATGTCGGCGAACAAGACATCGAACTGATTAAGCAAAAGATCGTCAAGGGCGGCTTTTTGGAGTTCTTGATCACAGCCAACACACGCCAGCATTCCGATGTTGTTGCATCCGCGCAGTCCAAGGAATACCAGGGCAAAAATATTATCCGCAATGCAGACGGTGAAGTCGTTGGACGCTGGGTGCAAGCCGATTACGAAGAAGATGAAGACGGCAATATTACGTACAACGTGACTCCACCAGCGAGTGCGATCACGCGAACAGTAAACGGCATCATGGAAGTCTTGATGTACGTCGACAAGAACTATCCGCTGAAAGGTAATCACCTTTCCAGCGTCCGCCAAGGTTTTGAAAACCTCAGCCCTTGTGTTTACTTCAACATGAAGGCTGAAGGTGCTCGTTATATGAACGGCCTGACGACCGCGAATCGCCCGGACAAGATGAACAATATCTACTCGCACTTGGGCATTGTTCTCGACGGCAAGCTGATCTCAGCACCATCGATCAACGACGTGATCACCGATCGTGGTACGATCACTGGCCAGTTTACCGAAGACGACGTCAAAGTCTTGGTTGACGTACTGCAAGCCGGACGTTTGCCCGCCGTGTTGAACGAAGACCCAATTAGCCAAAACACGGTCAGTCCTCTGTTGGGACAAGACACTATCGCGGCCGGGACGCGAGCCATCGTGGTGTCGCTGGTAGCGGTTCTGCTGTTCATGTTGATCTACTATCGATTTGCCGGAGTCATTTCGGCGATCGCGCTGCTGATGAACCTGATTCTGATCTTTGCCTTGATGATATTTGTCGGAGCAGCGTTTTCGCTCGCGGGGTTCGCCGGGCTCGTGCTGACGGTTGGAATGTCGGTCGACGCGAACGTGCTGATCTT
>JAGQPC010000453.1 GCA_020426925.1 Planctomycetales bacterium
GTTGCGACCGGAGGGCAGATGGGTTGCGAAGTTCTCGTTACCGGATGACGCCATTGTGTCAAACGGGACAATCCTGATGGCCGTGCAAGGAACGCTGGGTGAAACAGAAATGTATTGCCGGGCAGAATATGCAACTGGGCCAGCGACCATGAATGCATATTCTGAGCACATATTGCGAGTGGTTGCTAATTCTCAGGTCTGTTTACCAGGCTGTCTCTATGCGTTCATTCGTTCTGAAACGGCCTTCCGCCTCCTGCGATCCATCTCCAGCGCATCCAAGCTCCAGGAGCCCCACTATGCCTTCCTTCCTGATGTTCCCGTCCCAATACCCAATGCGAAAGACCAGGAAAGAATTCATGAATTGGTTGTTCGAGCATACGACAGTCGTCACAAAGCCATGGCGCTTGAGTCGCAAGCAGTTTCAATAGTCGAAAACGCTATCGAGGAAGCGAGCTGATGTCTAAGGTGATCGCGATCGGACAACCCGTCAACGACTCCGAGCGTCAGGCTATAGCCCACCTGCGCGATCACTTGCCTGATACTTACACGATCCTTCACAACTTTGAAATCCGTCGCGGCAATGAATTCTTTGAAGTCGATCTGGCAATCATTGCGCCGCACGCCATCTATCTGGTTGATGTTAAAGGGACTCGCGGCAACATCGACGTCTATGGAAGCAAATGGTATCCAGAGCGTCGCCAACCGTTCAGTTCACCGCTACCGAAAGTGCGCGGTCATGCCAAGGTGCTGAGCGGTTTGATCGCTGACAGCAACCACGCTGACCCTGATCTGCGTAAAGTCTATTGTGACGCCGCCGTCATCCTGACCGCGCCCGATGCCCATCTGTCGGATTCAACGGGGCGAGACGCGCCGCACACGACGACGCTCGCCAAGAGCGTCCGCTTTTTTCAAGACTCGACACGCATTCCTGATCGCTTTCTGAAGAACATCAAGAAGTACACGGGGGCGGCGAGGAAAGCGATTCAGGGAAGTGCGAAGCCGATCTCGGGCCCAGCTCAGTTCGGAAACTGGATTGTCAGTGAAAAACTCGGAGGAACCGACAAGTTCACAGAGTACCGAGCCTACAACGCATTCGCCGGCCAGAGTGCGGGCCGCGTATTGCTGCGGGTTTATTCCGTTGATCCGTATGCGTCTGACGATGAGCAGAAAACGGAATTGCGACGCATTTCAAACGCCTACAAAGCCCTGAGCTGCCTGCCGACACATCCGTCCCTTCAGGCCGCTCGCGACTTCTTTCCGACCGAGGAAGAAGATCGTTACGTGCTGGTTGTGGAAGACATGAGCGGGCAGGCGTTGCGGCTGCACATTGAACGGTCGGACCTGGCACTGACCTTCGACCAAAAGACGGGCGTGGCGCGTGATGTGCTGAGCGGTCTTTCCCACGCTCACGCTCATGATGTCATTCATCGCAACATCTGTCCGAGCACGGTTCTGTTCGGTGTCGATGAACGATCACGGCTCATCAACTTCGAATATGCACGCGGCGGAACAGAGCGAACAGCCACAATCGCTCATGAAATCGTTGATGAACTGGAAACTAATTATCAGGCGTTGGAGTGCCAAGCGGATGCTGGCGGGCACCCGAACAATGCTACGGCGGCATCAGACGTCTTCTCAGCCGGGTTGGTACTGTACGAGCTGTTTGCCGGTGAACGACCGTTCGGAAATGCCAGCGAAATGCTGGATCAGAGCTGCGTTTTCGCGGTCGTTCCTACAAAGCACCAGCCAGACCTACCTGACGGGTTTGACGAATGGTTGCAGGCGATGTGCTCGTACGACAAGGACAAACGTCCGAGGGCAAAGGAAGCGTTGGCTCAGCTTGAGAGGATTCTTGCACCGCCGGGCGATTTCGGTGGTGGCGAGCCACCGTCGACCGACGAGCCCGGAGATGGCGGAGGAGACTCAGACGATTCGGATGTGGACTACAAGGATCTTCCCGCTGGCTACGAGCTGACTCGCAATTATGTGGTTCAGGAGAAGCTCGGTTCGGGAGGGTTTGGTGTTGTTTACAAAGTGATCGATACACTCGGCGACATTTCACGAGTCGTGAAGATCATCCTGCCCGGTCGGTACTCGTCAGTGGACAAGGTCAAGCAGGAGTTCAAGACGCTCAACAATCTCCCGGATCACCGTCATGTGGTGAAGGTCATCCACCCCGGTTTTTTGCGGAGCGACGTGCCGTTCATCGTCTTCGACTTTATTGATGGACTGGATGTCGGTGACTTGATTGACAGCCACGCATTGAATCGTTCTGAAGCGTGGAGAATGGGGAACCAGGTTGTGGAGGGGCTGGCTCACCTGCACAAGAACAAGGTCTATCACTGCGACATCAAACCGCGCAACCTGCTTTGGACGGAGCAAGGCGTCAAGATCATCGACTTCAATGTCTCCGTCGATGTTGAACAGGAAATCGAACAGCATGGTGGAACACGGCGTTACATTCCGCCGGACTATGAATTGGGCGCTGAGCCAACGGCCGCCGACTTGCAGGATCGCGATCTGTACGCGCTGGGAGTGACGCTTTATCAAGCGATCACCGGCAAGTACCCCTGGAATTCGTCAACACCGCCTCGCGGTACGATGGCCCAAGACCCTCGTTCATACGCGCAGGCTACGTGTAAAGATCTGCCGCTTGCAGCTGTCGAGTTCTTGCAGAAAGCGATTCATCCCGAGCGGATGGAGCGTTTTCAGTCGGCGGAAGATATGCAAAAAGCCATGCAGGCCATCAGCACGCTGCGGCTGAAGCCGCCCGAAGAAACGGAAGGCACGATTACCTGGCAGGTCCCGGAGAAGCTTGGAGGCACGGCGAAGCCCAACACCAACCCCTTCGTTGACGTCTTGCTGACGTTGTACAGCCAGGGGAGAAACAACAAAGGGACTCGCGGCCTGACGCTGGACGGCGAGATTTACGTTGAAACCGCACTGGACCGAGAGCTGATTCCGGCGTCGCTGGATGGCGAATTTCGCCTAGTGATCATCACAGGAAATGCCGGGGATGGAAAAACAGCCTTCCTGCAACAGCTAGAGCAGAAGGCAAAGGACGAAGGAGCAACCGTCGCGCCAGCTCCACGCGGGAACGGAGCAATCTTTGAACTGAATGGCCGGCGATTCCGCAGCAACTACGACGGTAGCCAGGATGAAGGGGATGTCGCGAACGATGAAGTACTGGCTGAATTCCTCGAAGAGTTTAAAGGTGATGGTGCTTCCGGGTGGCCAACAGAAGAGACCCGCTTGATTGCAATCAATGAGGGTCGGCTGGTTGATTTCCTTGAAAGCGAAGCCGGCAACTTTGCTCACCTGCTGAATCTGGTGCGTTGCGGCCTCGAAACCGGTGTGCCCGATGATGGAGTGGCGATGGTCAACCTGAATCTGCGTAGCGTTGTGGCTGCGAGTAACGATGGTCAGCCATCTATTCTGGAGCGATTGCTGAAACGATTGACGCACAAGAAGTTCTGGAAGCGATGCGAAAGCTGCGACCTGAAAGACAAGTGCTATGTGCTGCACAACGTGAAGACATTTCAGGATGAAACAGCCGGCCCATTGGTGACCGAACGACTCAAGACGCTTTACACGTTGAATGATCTGCGTGGGCGGCTACACGTCACTCTGAGAGACCTTGGCTCCGCCCTGGCATACACGCTTGCCGGTACTCGAAACTGCGACGAGATTCACGAGCTTTATGCGACTGGAAATCCACGCGCTATCGCGAATGCCTTTTACTTCAATAGCTGGATGGGTGGTGAGACAGGTTCAGCCGATCGCCTGCTTTCGCTGCTGTCCGAGATCGATATCGGAAAAGCTACTGATCCGAGGCTGGATCGGGCATTGGATTTTCAGTCTCCGAGTCAGCTCAAGGGACTGTTGGGAATCGAATCGCGGGGCACATACGACAACGAGATTCTCACGCATCTTTTCAACGAGTTGCCGTGGAATCATTCTGGCCAAGCCAGCGAAGTCCGCTTCGATGCTCATCAGTCGTACGTGGCGATGGCCAAGCGGCGACACTTTTTTGAACGTCTGGATGATGCCTGGCGAAAAATGCTGCCCTATCGCTCTGCCGGTCGCATGTTGCAGGTCGTTCGCGGTGATGTGGAGACTTTGGAAGTGCTCCCGTCGCTGATCCGAGCGATCAACCTTGGTGAAGGATTAACCAATCCGGAACAGATGCTGGGCAAACTCGTCTTGCAGGTGCGGGACGTTCCGACTGGTTCGATGCGTAGCTATCGGCTTTTTCCAGCGGAACGATTTCAGCTTGAGGTCGATGACTCCGCTAGTCGCGCGAGATTCGTCGAAAACATGCCGACAGGACTCACCCTCCGATATGACGGTGATTCGGGGCTTCGAGCCGAGCTGGACGTAAATCTTGACGTCTTTGAAATGCTGTATCGCCTCAATCACGGCTACCGTCCAACACCCGAAGAATTGCAAGGCTACTACCTGAGTCTGGCAATCTTCAAAAACCTGTTGAGTTCAGCTCCCTATCAGGAAGTGTTGCTAACGACCACGGGGCACGATTTCTTCCGAATTGATCGCAAAGAATCCGGCAAACTGAACCTCGAACACATCGGAGCGGAGGTTTAGTAATGGCGCTTTCAAGAAAGGACAAGGACTTTCGTCTGACAAAGACGAGCTATCTGGAGTTCAAGCAGATCGAAATGGATCGTGTGCTGACCACTCTTCTCGCGCGCATCCGGCACAGCGGTCTCCCGAGTCGAATCCGTCGAACTGTGGACGTGACTCTGGAGGATTTCACAAACGAATTCCTTGATCATCCAGAATTGTTCGGAGGCTTTGACAAGTTTCCCAAGGTGCTTGAACAGTGGCTTGAAACGCATTTGATGGACATTGTGAACCGAGGAAAGGCGACGCAAGCGATTGCTGCTCCACGCCCCTTGCACGGCTACACGTACCGTTTCCGCAATGCCAAGAAGTGTCGTGACTACGGTGCCGCCCAGCACATTTACGAAACGCTGTACCATGCCAGGTCGGGTGGACAGAACGCAATCGATCAACTGAAACGATTCTTCTTTCCGGGCCATGACCTGAACACCGACAAGTTCGACAGCTCGACGCAGATCGATGTCGAGACGCAAGCGCTTTTGGCGCTCTGCAATCAGGTAACACAAGACATTGCGGACACCTCAAAGGAACGCGACAGTCAAATGCCAGTCTGCGTGGGCTCTGCGGACTTGATGGCAGATGACGTCATTCGACTGCTGGTTTATCAGAAGTACATTCCGCGCAGCGTTATGGTTGACTATTTGAAAATCCTGCTGTCGTTCCACATGTCGTTGTACCACCTTCGACTGTTCAAGTTGCTGCCGCTACTTGTGAAGCGGCGGAGTGCCGATCCGGCATGCTCACCCGGAAACTGTCCGATGCAGCCACGCAATCTGAGCGATCCTCATGGAGCGTGCCCGTATCGGGTTTATTTGTTGGCCGACGTCGCGAATGTCCCAGGTACGCACATGGCGTCGCTTGCCGAGCGAAGTGCCGAAGTACAGTTCGGCCGGATCACTGGATTCGTGAAGGCGAACTACACCATTAAGAAACTGGATGAATTCGCGGAACACCTAGTCCGAAAGGGAAAGCTGGTTCGGCCGGAAGGTGGCTTTGCTGTTGGAGACGTTCTTCAGCTATTGGAGCCGACGCATAAGAACGAACGCGAGGCATTCTTCAGTAGTCGTCTCGCTGGAGTCCTCGAAACGAGTTCTGGTGGCTCGAAGGATGACATCGCACCGGAGATTGAGGCGATCGTGGACATGGGGCTATCGGATTTTGAGACATACATCGAAATCATCGTGGGACTGCAGGCTCCTGGTCATCGACGGAATATCGTCACGTCACTTGATTCGTTGATGATGAAGAACGATCACGGAGCACTTTTGGCACAGCCGCGAGTTGCCAAATCAAAGCGACGCATCGTGCTGGACAGTCGGCTACTGGAGGTGTTACTGCAAATCGCTGTGCTGCGTCCGGAAGGAGACCACGGGTTTCACACGACAGAAATGCGAATTGAAGAAGTTCTGACTTTCCTTCGCGAACGATACGGCATCTACGTCGATCGCCTGCCGCCGAACGATGGGTTTGGTGATGCGAGCATCAACGATCGAGAAGCGCTACGCGAAAACCTTGACGCGTTCAAAACTCGGCTCCGTGAAGTGGGCTTTTATCGGGACCTGTCCGATGCATACGTCAGCCAGACGATTACGCCCCGATATTCCATCGCAAAACACAGCACGGTGGTTGCTAGTGAGGGGGACGGGGCATGAGCATTGGATTGAAAGAAGTACATCAATCGGACGTGGCGGCCGAGATTGAAAAACACTTGAGCGGGCGATTCCGCCAGATGTTGAACAATCGAGGTCCGGGGCACTGTATGCGCGTATCCGATCTCGATGCCGAGTTGATGAAGCGTCTTTGTTCGCGCCTTCGTGGGGAAGCGGCCGATTCACTGATTTATGTGCTGGCTGATGAGGCAGCGGCCGCCGGCGATGACCTCTATGTGACCAGTACAAAACTGATTGAACTACGCAATCCTAATGCTGAAGGTAATCTTCGTCCGCCCTTGCTGGTGTTCGTGCCGAATGAACTGCGAACATCATCTGAAGATTCGTTTGGAGTGGCGACATTCGAGGATGTTCGGATCGGAGATGTCTACACAGAGGTAAACGCCAAGCTGCTCGAAGAGATTCCGGTCGCGGTCAGAAGTGGTGTGCAAAGTGTCTTGCAACGCGTCGCCCAAAGTGATTGGAGCTGGGCGTCATCGGTCGCAATCACGAAATTTCTACTAACGATAAAGATCAATAATTGCGACGCTGACGTCGTTGGTGCGGCGCTGTACGAATTAGGTCTTGTGCCCGACTTCAGATTGCTGACGGAGCCAACAAAGGCTCCTTATCGCGTCGCAGCCAACTTGAACTGTGTGGCTCGGCTGACGCACTCGGACAAATCGGATCGTCTCCGCACGATGGATCTTGGCTTGGAGAAGCGCTCTTTTCGGGCAGACCTGGCGAATTACTTTGCCGAGATCGGTCTGGAAAATCCGCAGCAGTGGACTCGGCAGATCATACGTGACAAATCGAACTACCGATTCAGTTTTGACAAGTGGGAGTTTGAGGACGAAACCAATGCACCGGACGAATTGTTTGTGGAGGTCACAGACACCAAGCTGCCGCGAGTTGGCGAAGAAGACAGTGGCGTCGATGGACTCGATGGGCTGACGGGCGAGCTTGTGTTGCCCCTAGGAAAAAATGGACTGAAGCGTTTCAGCGTTGCATTTCAGGTTGATCCTGTTCCCTCGAAGGTTGAAGGACTTGCGAAGTTTCAGCTTCAGATCATTTCTGTGAACAATGGGCCAACAGGAGTCGTTAAGAACGTCAGCGCCTGGAAAACGAATTCAAGCAAGAAGACGGTCAGCTTTAACAAGCTCACAGGAATCGACTGGGAAGAAGGCTGGCATTTCATCCGAGTTCAGGCGTTCACGGAAGACGGTGAAAGACTAACTCTGCTGGATCGAAAAGGGCAAGCACTCCCTTGGCTGGATGATTCAAGTTCGGAACAGACTCAGGCTCCGAATGAAGGTGATCTGTTTTACGTCGTGCCAGAAGGCGAGGTTGACGTCGAGCCCGTTCAGCGTGCCGTCCCTCGCCATCCAAGTCTGATCCATGCACAAAGGGACATCCAATTCTCCGCAGTTCTCGACGGACGTGACGCACAGCAGATCGCGATGACAGCGATCGGATGGTCGGAGAAGTCTCGTGGTTCCCAGTTGATGATCGAGGCAAAGTTTGGGAGTGAGGGATCGGTCAATATCCCTGTGAGTGAATGCTTGAAGTCGATCGAACAAAGGATTTTGGCGGAACCCGATGTTCTGGCTTCTTGGCGTTTACCCATCAATCGCGGAGTCGCTGGCGATCCCTTAATTGAGCCGATTGAGGTCGGAGAATTAGTCCCAACTGGTGCGTTTCTGGCGGCACGGAAGCGATTGTTCGATGCAATCAGGCAGGGCGATCGGGAACTGGTCGCGCAAGCGGCCGATTTCGGTGCGTTGACCGATGACGTGCTGGAGTACGCCGCTGAGTTTCAACGGATGCTTCAAACCTTGTTACGACGAGCAGAGTCGAGCAGTGGCAGCGAGCAACACCAAATTCATTCGGTAATTGAAGCACTGTTGAATCTTGATGTTGTTCACATCGGTCTCACGAATTATCGAGGCAAACGACAACAAGCTGCGATGATTGGACCATTGCATCCAATGCGTTGTTTGTGGCTTGCTGGCTGGGCGGCGCTAGGTGAGTCGTGGGTGCAAGCGGCCGAGAAATGCAGGACGGAATTCATTTCGCCGGCGCGTGACGTCCTTTTGCATCGTCTTTCGCCAGCCAATCAGCCGCCCTACCTTCCAATCGGTCATGGCAGCGTATTCACGGCGGTCGACAACATTCATCCCTTGTGGACGTTGTACGCTCCGAACCTCGAACGCGATGCGCGTGGTTTAATTGGCAATGTATGTTCGGCACTTGGTCTGGCCGAGCCGAATATTGGAGGAATGACAGTCACCGGCAAGTACCTTGCTGGTCGAGTTCAGCGGTACCTGGTGCAGCATCCATATGTTCGTTCGTTGACAATCAACGTTTTCAACCCAGGTCGGTCTCGGATTCTGGCCGACATGCTATTGGAATTGCAGGGTGTCGATTCGCTGCGTGATATGCGCTACGACATCCGGCTGTTTGTTCCAGACGCGAATGCGCCTGGAGTCGGCGAAAGTCTGCTCGAACTGCTGAACCCGGAAGGTAGTACGACGGCCCAAAGAGCCGATGCGTTTTCCGCCTTGAGCCGCGATCACCTCAACCCGAAGTTGCGATTGGCGATTCGCCCATCGCATGATTTTCGATCCGAGAGCGATGCTTACCCGGCACATATCAGCCTACTCTTCGATGTGTTTCCCGCTGAGGCCGTTTCAGCCGGCAAGTACAAGCCAGAAGAGTCAGGAGCCCCAGTCTTCGGGCTCTTGCAGGATTTCGTTTTGGAATACACGGACGATGACGAAACAGTCGCTTGGACGCGTCAACCGCGACACGGCCAGGCAAAAAGCCTGAAGGATGCCGAGGCTATCACCGACCTTCTCTCATCGCTGCCCACCGTCTTCTCCGCCGCAACGGCAACCGTGGCAACGGGACAAGCTGGCGTTTCCAGCCGACCACAAGTCACATTGGCGCTCGACAATGAAGATCGTGCGCTGATCCATCAGGTGCATGACGTCAGTGATTGGGTGTTTACCGTCGATCGAAACATCGGAATCGAATACTTCGATCACAACGATCGCGGCACCCGTCCTGACTATTTGATAGAGCATACGCCATCGCTCGAAAACGGACTTGGCCATCAAATCCTCGTGACTTCGCGATCACTTGTGGAGGTCGAGGCGATGATGCGGTCAGTGCTGGAGCGTTACACGTTGCCTCACGATAGTGATCGCGCGGCCGCGATTCTCGACAACCTGCGATGCTTGTCTGGCCGATTGGCTTTGAAGTTGATTGCATCTCACAATCAACGCGCGGAAGCATTGGGGTTGGCACTCTCGCGGATGTATCTCGATCATCAGGGAATCTCTGCCGACCAAGTCGTGGTACCTCTCGATGCTCACCTTGATTTGTATCGGGAGCCCCGAAAAACCGCAGTCGACCTTCAGGAAGAAGTCAGTCTCAAAAGAACTGACCTGGGCCTGTTTGATTTGAATGCAAAGTCTCGGACGATCACCTGCAATTTGATCGAGGTGAAATGTTACGCGACGGCAGGAAACCTTGCTGAATACGCCAATTTGAAAGATAACATCGTCGAGCAGCTCGAAACGAGTGAGAAGGTGCTCCGGCTTCACTTTGACCCGACCTTGCACTCGCCTGATCGAATCGATCGCGTCTTCAAGACTGCGGAACTGGCAAAGCTCCTTGAGTTTTACATTGAACGCTCTGAGCGGTTTGGGCTACTGCGAGCAGATGTCGCTGACGAAGCAAGGTTTTTCGTCAGAACGCTGGAAGACGGATACACGCTCCAGTTCACTCGCAGCGCGCTGGTGTTCGACTTCCAGAAAGCGGGAACTGAATTACCGGAAAC
>JAGQPC010000454.1 GCA_020426925.1 Planctomycetales bacterium
ATCCAGGCGACCGAAAAGCCTCGAATGAACTTCCGCAATCGAAGGTCGACTATCTTGACGACTCGTCAGCTTGGTAATCGTTACTTCTGGATGACGAAGCAATAGCTCAATGAGCTCCGACGCGGTATAGCCGGTGGCACCAAGGATGGCGGCACGAATCATTGAAAGCTCCTAACAGCACGATGTTGTATTAAGCGGTCATCCTAAGCGGGACGCGTCGTTGTGTCATCGCCAACTGCAGATTTCGTCGAACGGTTTGCGCTGGATGTCTGGAACGGTTGCGTCAGTCGAGGGATAGCCGACAACTAACATCAGGTAGGGTCGCTCGCTGTCTGGACGATCGAGGATCTGGTTGAGGAATTTCATGGGCGCTGGAGTGTGCGTTAATGTCGCGAGTCCCGCTTGGTGCAGTCCAGTAATCAAGATTCCGGTGGCTATTCCGACCGACTCGCTGACGTAGTAGTGCTTGGCTGTCGTTCCGTTTGACTGTTCAGCGTATGGCTGAGCAAAAACGGCGATCACGTACGGAGCGATTTCCAAAAATGGCTTGTTAGCATCGGTACCAAGTGGTTGCACGGCGTCAAGCCACTCGTCACTTGCTCGCCCCGCGTAAAAAGCACGTTCTTCTTCCTCCGCCGCGACGCGAATCTTGTGTTTCGTTTCGGAATCTTGGACAACGACAAAATGCCACGGCTGCTGGTTCGCGCCGCTGGGCGCCGAACCCGCAGCTTGAATGCAGTTGCGAATGATCTCAGCATCGACATGCCGATCGCTAAACTGGCGGACCGTCCGTCGCGCTTGCATTAACCGGTTGAATTCAGCGGCGCGACGCTTCATTTCGTCGGGGGGAACTTCAACGTGCTGCAGCGGCTTCTGATCATAGGGCATAACCATGGCTCGGTGATTCTACCTCGATTCGAATTGCGGCAAGAGGCCCTGGTATTATCGAAATTCGTCACCGACAATGTTTCCTTCATAGAAGGAGATCAGCTGTGCGTAAAAAAAATCGACTATTCGTGAACATATGTTGTGTTGTTTCAGTTTTCGCGCTGGCGCCGCAGGTGCTGGCTGATCGTGTTCCCGATGAACTTGCCAGCGCAAGCACTGCGATTAACGATGCGGGACTGCGGGCACACATTCAGTTCCTGGCTGACGATCTTTTGGAAGGGCGAGGCCCGGGATCTCGAGGTGATCGGCTTGCGCAGCAGTACATTGCAACTCAGCTCGCGTCACTCGGTGTAAAGCCGGCCGCGCCGAATGGAACCTGGTTTCAGCCGGTGCCTCTGGTAGGTTTTCAATCCTATCCTCCCGAGTCGATTGCATTAAAAAGCGGTGGGCAAACGTTGAATCTCGCTCGGTCTGACGACTACATTTTCACGAGTGGGCGACCCGCAAATAGCGTCGCGGTCGAAAACGCTGAACTGGTTTTTGTCGGCTACGGGATGATCGCTCCTGAATTTCAATGGAACGATTACAAAGATGTTGATGTCAAAGGCAAAGTCGTCGTTGTCATGAACAACGATCCGTCCGATTCGCCGGATCTGTTTGCGGGAAAACGGCGTCTCTATTACGGACGTTGGGATTACAAATACGCTACGGCAGCTGAGCAAGGTGCTGTCGGCGCGATCATCATTCACACGACGGAATCGGCGGGATACCCGTATCAGGTCGTGCAGACATCTTGGTCAGGCGAAGAGTTTCAACTGAAAGCAAGTGGCGACCCGCCGATGGAACTGCGAGGCTGGTTTTCCGAAGACGCGTCCAAGCGAGTTTTCGAATTCTCGGGTCACGATCTGGATGAGTTGCGCGCGGCGGCCGAAAAACGCGACTTCCGCCCCGTTGCCTTGGGCACAACATTGTCTCTGGCGATGAAGTGCGAACAGCGTGAAATCTCGACGGCAAACGTCCTCGGTGCGATCGAAGGTTCCGACGAAACGTTGAAAAACGAATTCGTCATCTTCATGGCTCACCACGACCACATCGGTTTGGCCGCCGAACGCGACGGGCGCGGAGACAATATCTACAACGGAGCCGTCGACAACGCGTCTGGAAGTAGCGCGCTGCTGACGATCGCACGTGCAGTCTCGCAAATGAAGCCTCGTCCAAAGCGGAGCATCATGTTCGCGGCCGTCGGTGCGGAGGAACAAGGATTGCTCGGTTCGCTGCATTTCGCCAACGACCCACCGGTGCCTGCGGGATATTTGGCGGCCGTCGTGAACATTGACGGTCTGAACATTTTGGGGAAGACTCACGACGTGAACGTGATCGGTCTTGGCAAATCGTCGATGGACACGTTGGTGCAAACCGTTGCTGATTGGCAAGGACGAATCGTCACTCCCGACTTGTTTCCAGACCGAGGTTACTACTATCGATCGGATCAATTCAGCCTGGCGAAGATTGGCGTCCCCGGCGTTTACTTGCACTCCGGAATTCAGGTCCTTGGAAAGCCAGACGGCTGGGGCAAACGCCAACTCGAAGATTGGGTGCTGACCAAATACCATCAAACGAGCGACGAATACGATCCTTCGTGGAATCTTGATGGAGCCGTCCAAGACGTCCAGCTTCTTTTCATGACAGGAATTCTCGCCGCCGACGCCGACGAGCTCCCAACGTGGACCGTCGGCGACGAGTTTGAGGCTGCCCGGAAAAAGGCGCTAAGTGAGCGGGAATAGAGTCACTGTAGATTTGCTATTGTGCCGACAGGACCAAGTTCGCAAGGTCCTGCGTCCGCGATAGCTAAGTATTGCATCACGAGCATCACGCTGGTTACATCCGGGTTGTTTTCGTCGAGCATGTTCGATCAAGATTCGCCGAATCGCTTCTAGATGCGTCATGGAGACAAGACTACTGCCACAAGTCAGGACATGCCATGACCCGCCAGGCTGAAATCCTGTCTGATTATCACTGCGCGGCCGCGGACACGACCCGATGACGGAAGATGGCCTGCTGCGTCTGTAGCTTGGGCAGTTTATAGGGTGCGTAAAATACACCACCGCGTAACCATTCCGTTCAATGCAGGTGACGGATGTTGGATACTCCGTGGTTCGCAAACGTGCGTTGCGGCTCGCTGAGCCACAATACATCACTAAGAATCATGATTCGTGACGCTGACGCACGAATGGAAAAATGATTGCTAGGAAACAAAACACTATTGGTCGTGGCTCCGGCACGTCTGCAATTGTAATGCGTTGCCCTCGTTCGTAGCCGGCGTCGGCAAATGCGGCAACAAAATCCGCGGTACCGAAATCGCCATCGCCTGATAGGCCTAGCCGAATTGAAGAATTCCGTTGTTCGACTATATACGCCCGTGATATCATTCGGCTAAGTCATATCGAACTACTGAAGTCACTGAGCTCGATAGGCTACCGATGGTGACTTTAACAGCTCCGCACTGTATTGGCGGAGTAGATTCTGCCAGTTGAGCACGCAACAAGTGGCGATTCTGGTTTAACTCTGACATGAGCTAAACGCCTCGCAGTTCCGGAAGCCAGCCCGGCATTGCACCATTGCCTCCGTTCGTGACGTCCCCAACGGGGCCAAGCCGGAACAGCGCGGCGTTTAGCGAATGAGTGACCGGACCGATCACGCCTCGCGTTCCGAGTCAACTTTCAAACTCTCCACCGCTGCGCAGAAAACACGATAAACTGCGTTGATCGTTCACTTTGCCGGTGGCTGGTTGATCCAGGTTGATATTGGGCCGTTGTTGGTGGCGATGACGAGGTCGGGGCGGCCGTCTGCGTTTAGGTCGACGACTGAGACGGCGCGAACGTCGTCGGGAATCGTGAGCCCGCTTTCGTCCGGTCGGACTGCTCGAAATCTTCGCTGGCCGTCGTTGAGCAAAAGCTGTCCTAGCCCGCTGTCCATGCGGCCTGTTTCGACTTGAGGAACGAAAAAGTTCTGGCCGAGAAAGATGTCGATATGGCCGTCTTGATTGAAGTCGGCGACTGCGGCGGCCAGGGATGGTGAGATCTGTGCGATTCGTGGTAACGGCTGAAATGTGAATTGGCCGTTGTCGTTGAACAAGATGCCCGATTGTAGTTCGGTCGCGGCGAACCGATGAGCTTCGTTCAGGCACTTGTCAGAATAGATATCGCCCAACGAGGCTAAAGCGAAATCTCGGTACGTGGTGAACTTGTTGGCCAAGTGAGGCATCGCGTTTGTCGAGCAACTCTTCCCGCGGATCGGGAAAAGCGTTTCGTTTTCGTGTTCCGCCTCGACGAGCTTCATTTTTCCGTTCTGTGCGAAATCGCCGTAGTACAGCAGAGCGGGATGATCGATCGACGCGTGGTACTTTGTGACCAAGCCGAAATTAGCAACTACGAAATCGGTGTCTCCGTCGCCATCCAAATCAGCTGGCACGATGTCGTTCCACCAGCCCGTTTGATCGCTCAAGCCCGCGTGATTCGTCTGCTCGACAAGCTTACCGTTGTCGTTTTCAAAATATCGGACAGGTCCCCATTCGGTCGTGAGCATCAAATCTGCCCACCCGTCGCCATTCACATCGGCCCAACAGGAAGCAGTAACCATTCCCGCCGATAAAAGTTCCGGCGCGATTGACTCGGTGACGTCGGTGAACTTGCCATCGTCGTTCCGAAGCAGGCGACTCTTCGGCGACAAGGGATATTGCCCCGGCAGCAATCGCCCGCCAACGAACAGATCCAAATCGCCGTCGTGATCAAAATCATGCGATGAAACGTCCTCCGTGCTGTCAGTCAACTCGGGTAAAGCTTTTTCACTTCGAACAAATGATCCGTTGTCATCGTTCACGTACAGCCGATCCTGGTACAGCGCCGGGTGGTCGTGGTTTTCGACGCTGCCGCTGGCGACATACAGATCCAAGTCACCGTCGCCGTCCGCATCGAAGAAATGACAACCGAGATCTTCTGCGGCTGCGTCTATTTCAAAAGCAGCCTGAGCTGACAGCCGGAATGAACCATCGGAATCTCGCACAAACAATTGTCCGGCGTATCCAGCCGAACCGGTCATGTAGAAATCCTCGAGTCCGTCGCCGTTAACGTCGCCAAACTTTAAGTCCGGCCCAAACTGTGACAGTTGATTTGGCAAAAGTGGCTGGAGCTGGAAATCGTCAAAGTAGTCGTCTTGATGCCGAATCGAAATCGGTCCGCCAGCGAACATTTTGCTGTGCATTTCTGCGCGATGTTTTTCAGCATCCAAATCTTCAGTCGGCTCGGCGATGTCGATGCGGTGATTCAGCTTGACGTTGGACACTGTTTGCACTCGACCGCTCGGCCACGATATTTCCAGCGAGTCGACTTTGTCGTCTGCTGCGAGGCCAAAGTGAGCAATCGGTTCGCTATCGCCCAGAAATCCGGTTGTTGGAATGAGCTGCCGAATCTGTTCTCCAGAAGTCGACTTGAGCTTTACCGTCGAACCGATTCCTTGCGAATTCCCGTTCTTTCCGTGCAATCGAACGACGAGCCTGTTCGCCGACGACTGAGCCGAGTTGATGTCGTTGCGATAGATCGAAACCGGCTCGTCCAAGTTTGCGACGACAAGATCCAAATCGCCATCGCCGTCAAGATCTGCCGTGGCCGACGCGTAGCTCATCCCAACGTGAGCCAGATTCCATTCCTTGCTGACGTCACGGAAATTCAGATTGCCTTCGTTGCGAAATGCAAGGTTTTGTTCGGGGCGAGTCGGTGTGTCGGCGTAGAAATCAAACTCTTCGTGCCCGATTCGCATGTCATCGGTGACGATGATGTCCGAGTTGTTAATGTTGCGAGCCATGCCGTTGGTGATGAATACATCTTGCAGGCCGTCGTTATCGAAGTCAGCGATCTTGACCGACCACGACCAATCCGAATTCGCGAGGCCGGCGAGGTACGCCGCTTCTTGAAATCGAGCCGTTCCGCTATTCACATACAACGCGTTCCGCATGATCTGCGGCGGCGGGCCTGCGACTTTGGCAAGCTTCGCCGCACTCATCGCACCCATCGTTGTTTTCTGGGCGAAGTGCGTCGTCGCGGCCATGTCGACAACCAAGAAGTCGAACAGGCCATCGTTGTTGAGGTCCCCGAAGTCGGCTCCCATTGAAAACCACGACGTGTGCGGCAGCGTCTCCTTAAGCACGTTGGTGAACTTGCCGTTGCCATCGTTGCGGTAGAGGCAATCGGGCGAGTCGTAATCGTTCGCGACATAAATGTCAGGTTTGCCGTCGTGATTGTAGTCCCACCAAGTTGCTGACAGACCATAGCCATCGCCGATAATGCCCGAATCGGACGTGACGTCTTTGAATGTGCCATCGCCTTGATTCTGCAACAGCAAATCGGGTTGACCGTAATCATGCATTTGGTATTTGTCGTTCGCCTGCTTCGTCAGCGCGTAGAATCGCGCGAACTCGGGTTTGACCTGAGGCTTGCCATCGACCATCTCAAACGGCGGCTCTTTGGGACGACCGCCCTTGCGGAACACTCGATTGGTCAGCAAGTAGAGGTCGAGGTCCCCATCGAGATCGTAATCGCAGAACGCTGGCATCATGCTGGAGTTAACGATTGCGAGCCCGTGCGACTCGGCGGCTTCGGTGAAGTGGCCGTGCCCGTCGTTGAGAAACAGCTGGTTTGGGCTCTCGTAGTTGCAAACGTAAAGATCAACGTCGCCATCGTTGTCGATGTCTTTGAACGCGGCACCCGCACCCCAATTGTCGCCGCCGGACACGCCCGCGGCCTCGGTAACGTCTTTGAACTTCAGCGTGTCGGTTTGGACGTACAGCCGATTTTCGAGTGGCCCGCTGACGCAATAGATGTCGGGCCGTTGGTCGCCGTTGACGTCACCGATCGCGATGCCTCCGCACACATAGCCCGAATTGTAAACTCGGCGAAGCGGGTGATCCTTGATGAGCTTGTTGGTAAATCGCACTCCTGTTTCGTCTGGCGACATTGCGTGGAAGCTGCCCTGTTCAGTCGCGGCGGACAACGGGTTTTGAACGATCTCGCCCGGTTGAAGTGAAGCCTGTAGATCGCTTCTGTCAATCGGTGCGATTGTTTTTGGTATTGGACTATGCGAAGATCTCTTGCATCCAAGGAATGTGGCAGGAAACAAGAGTAGTACAAGAGCGGAAAGAATTACGAATTGGTTCGTTGGCATGCGATTGTATGTTAAGTAGAGATTTGACGAGTGACAATTTGTTGGAATATTAATTGTAGACTACGGCTAAGTCGCCAGCGCTGGTTTGTCGTCGCTTCTCGCTGGCATTTCATGAGCCACTCGCGTCCGTCTGCGCCTTCTAAACATCTGATGTTGCACTCGGTATGTTCACCTGCTGCGAGCTTGCCAGAGATGCGAGCGGTCAATCTAGTTGACCAAAGGAAGCCGGGTAATTCCGCGTTGTGGCGTTCTGCTGCGCATCGTTTCGTCGGAATATCAAATGCACTTTGACCAAGTCACTTCAAGAAAAGCAGTCAAACATGAGGAAACTTCAGCGTCGTTGGGCTTTTGAACAACTGGAAGATCGTTTGAACTTGAGCGGCATGTTTGAGTTTGATATTGATGTCGATGGGAGCTCCCGGCGCCCTTCCGAAGGCGAACCTGTACGCACGAGCAGCGGTGGCTCAGTTGATATTCAGCTTGGAACGCCAGTTGATATTGGAACTGGTGCCGACGGTGATTTAACGGGGCCAGTCTTGCTCACTGATGGAATTTACAAGATCAACAATATCGACACTAGTGAGGGCCCGCTATGCATCCACGGTGACGTTGAAGTGAAAGTTTTCGGACAGCTTGTCAATGGGCTCCGGGCCCATGGGACGTCAAGCAATTCTGATTGCAAACAGCTTGCCACCGACAACAATCTGACTGAAACCGTTGTGCCGGAATTGTCCGTCACTGTAGCGTGGGCAGGCTTTCAGCGCCAGAGAATCGATGTAGATCTCTCATCACATACAGCCGGTCTGGATGGCGGTTCGTTTCGGTTCAAGAGCCTCATGCCCCATGACTCATCAGTTCGCGTAGAAGCAAATGGTGGCACTGACGGTGGAGCGGGCGGAACTGTAAGCGTCAAAGCTGGCTACTCACTGAACGAAACATTCGTTGTCCAAAAAATTGAAGTCAACGGTGGAGTCGGTTACCGGCTTGGTGGTGGAAATGGTGGAACGATTGAAGTTTCTGCGGCCAATATTAAGCCATCTACGCTAGCGTTTCAAGCTAACGGTGGATGCTCAATTCGACGCTTCGGGTGCGGCGGAACGCCAAACGAAGGCGAGCGGCGAGGATTTGCTGGCGGCGATGGTGGATCTATCTCTCTGTCAGGGGAACTCACTGGCCAATTTGACGTCCAGTTGTCGGGTGGCCATGGAGGTAGCGCAAGTGGCGGTCATCATGGTGGAACCGGAGGGCAGCCTGGAAGATTTGGCTACGTAAACGATTCGGACTTCTCGGATCATGAGGTCGTTATCAACGCTAGGGGCGGTCATGGCGGAGACGGCGGATATGGCATTGATTGTGGGCCAGGAGGAAATGGGGGAAACGCCGGCGGTGTCGATGGACAACCTGGTCGCGGCGGTTACGGCGGCTCCGGACCGGGTTGCGAATCGCGAGGAGCGGACGGCCAAGATGGAGCTCGTAGTGACTTGTCGTGGCGTCCAGCACCGGCACCCACCGCGATCAGTCCGGCTCCAACGACAAATCTTGAGGACGACGAGCTATTCGAGTTTCTCGCCCGAGAGATTGCATATTCCGATGACTGGCGCGAAGGCGACCAACTGGCATTGCCAACCGTAGATGCCAAATCCATTACTGTGACCGAATACGAAGTTCACGAAGTCTTTAGAAGTTCGAGAGTTGGCTTTTTCGCGCTTGGCCTGGTATCCCATTCCAACAACCCGATCTTAGTCATCCGTGGTACGGATACAGATCCGCCTTTGGCCATGATTACGGACGTATTTGACGATCTGCATCCGCTGGGTGTTGGGTATGGCCAGTTTTCATGGATGCAAGATTCCATTTTCGAATGGCTTGATCTGACGACACTCGATTGCGCCACCTATCAATGTGCACCACCATCGATTACTGGGCACAGCTTGGGAGGTGCTGTTAGTCAGTTGTTTGCGGCTTATTACACTCATCGAGGAGAAAGCCTGGACAACGTCGTCACTTTTAACTCACCGGGTATTAGAAAATCGGACGCTGCGTTGCTGGGCGAGGTTAAGCGAGTCCGTCACTACGTGATGATCGGTGATGTCGTCAGCATGGCCGGTGAGGCCTTTATCGAAGGCGACGTAACGTTCGCGAATCTTTCACTACCTAGACGGCAGTTGCTGAATGTTGCGAACTACGTGCTGACAAAGCATTCAACTAGGCTGTTGATCGAATCTCATGATCGTTCAGTCGAAGACCGTCACAGCGAAATCCAACTGCAGCCAGCCGAACCCGTAGATTTGTGGCTGAATAAGGACTATTTCTTTTACGCCGAACCGGAATATTTCGTCTACATTTATGCACTTCAGAAGGTTGCGGATCAGCTGGCGGATTCGCTGGGGCTAGACGGCTTGAGCGTGTCTGGGTCACTGTTGTTTCGCAAAACGGTCGAGCAGTATCGGCAGAACCTTGGGCGTTTATTGCATGCAGTAAAAAGTCTAGTACTGCCCGATCCAAATTCTGACGTCGTTCAGGTTAAGTTCCCGAAGACCAAAATGTTGGGCTTTGTTGAAGCTAAGGATTTGTCGGTTTTATTATCTCAGCGCGAAGGCAATCCAACTGTCAGGATTAGCGGGCAGGTTAGTCTCAGTTTCGGCGAAGCCAATGTTGAGTTTTCCTTCGACCCTGTCAAGCAGCATTTCGTCGAGTACAGTCGCAACCATGGTTGGCTCGTTCACGGCAGAGCAGAGGCGCACGACATCGTCATGGATCTATCGGTTTTGCCAAACCCAACAGGCAGTGAATGGGGAATTCCCCTGGTATGGCTGGAATTCAGCAACAAAGACTTTGATCAGCCCATGCCTGTGCCGGAACCTGAGGAAATTACATGCGGTCAAGCTTTACCCTTTGGCTCAACGGGTGATATTGAACCCAAAAATCCTATGTCGCCAGTATCGGACGGGTGGCGAATTCGAGGTGGAGCAACCTTGCACCCGCCGGTCGGCCCTGAATTGATCGTCGGAGTTGGGTTTCAGAACAGCGAACCCGACTACCTTCAAGTTGCGCTAGACGACCTTGAATTGCCACTAGGGCCAATCGCGATCCAATGCCTTTCTGGATATGTCGATCATTTCGCCACAGTAGGGTTGCCAACAACGCTTGGTGCCCAAGTCGGGTTTACTGTGGGGCCGCAGATTCCAGTCCCTCTTCCAGATTGGCTGGGTGGACCACGAGAGATTGAGATCTTAGCCGTCGATTTGGAAGGTCGAGCTTACGGGCAAGATGGCTACGGATTCATGGATGCGTTCATGAACTTGAAGCTGATGCATGAGACCAAGAGTGGGTTTTCCGTTGGCTCGGGCACAATGGATGGCAGGCTTCTTTGGGATGGAACCAGGAAGTCCGTTTCGTTAACTGCCAATGGCCACTTTGAATTGCTCGGCGGGCTTGCTTCAGTAGATGGTTCAGTCATCTCGAATGACAACGATTTCAAAGCCGATCTGAGAGGACGCGTCGGAATTCCGTTTCTTCCGTTTGGTAAAGGTGCTGGACGAGTTCTCATACAAAACACAAACGATGGAAATCGGGCAAATGACTACATATTGTTGCATGCCACGTTTTCGTTCTGGAAGACATTCACGGTTGGTCGGCAGATCTTTTTTGATGGCAGTGTAGTATCGCTGAACGATAAAACCGAAGCCGAGGTTTCAACCATCATCAATTCAACAACCGTTACGCACACCGTCAACATTCCGTCGAATGCAAAAGATTCCCTGCTGACTGTCGGCACAGATGCAATGCAAGTACCTGATCTGCAATTGGTAATGCCCAATGGAAGAGTCTATAATGTCCACAATCCGGGGCCAGACGCTCCTTTTGAGTTTATAGAAGGTATTCCAACAGACTCGGGGATCGTGTTGGGAATCAGTGATCCGATGGCAGGCGAATGGTCGCTTCAATACGCTGGTCAAACTCCGCGTGAGGTTCATGTTCTTCTCGATGATGACACGCGCGGAATCCTGTTTTATCCTCTCGAAACCGTCGAACATGACTCCTTCACAGTGCACCGTCTGCCGTTTTCAACGAAGGGGTTTCCTAGCCCAACTAGTGTCGATTTTTACGCAGAAAACATCGCAAGCGGTGACCGACAGTGGCTAGGGAGTTACAAGATCGCCGATTCCGACGGTTGGATTTCTTTCCTTGATAGCCAGTTATTCCAAAGCGGTTATGACCTTGTGGCGGAACTGCGTGATGGCACCTACCTGTCTGTGAGGCGATGGAGCGATGTTCTGAATCCGCTCAAACCTGGAGACGCCAACGGTGATGGTGTGTTCAACTCGTCTGATTTGGTGGCGGCGTTTATTGCGGGCGAATTTGAAGATGACATCCCTGGCAACTCCACGTTTGAGGAAGGCGATTGGAACGGAGACGGCGACTTTACTACTGCGGATTTAGTGACTGCATTTCAACACAACACGTACTCATCTAACGCAAGACTGGCGTCCGTCGCTTCTGCAATCGATCAAGTGTTCTACTTCTGCCAGTCAAGCGATTATGAAGACGGTTTTGTGCCAACAGACTCCGAAACCTCGGTTGATGACGTCCAAACTGCGATCAAGACTAAGTTGAGGTCAGTTATATAATCGCGCACAATTCTGAGGTTTTGTCGCTGGCTCGGTAGTACTGCAGTAATGATGCCGCGTCCTACAGTGGTTCCCAATCGCTGGATCAGCCAACGTATACGCTGGCTAAAGTTTTCCGCTGGCCTTTTTGACGATTGCGTCAAACTCTTTTTTGCGGACCGGCTGGACGGAGAGGCGGGATCCTTTGCGCAGTAGCTCCATTTCGGCGAGCGGCTTCATTTCCCGAAGCGTCGGGAGTGGTATTTCTGCCGCGAAGATTTGCTCCAGCTTGATGTCGACCATGATCCAGCGCGGATTTTCCTCGCTCGATTTTGGGTCGTAGTGTTTGTCTTTCGGATCCCATGCCGTGTGGTCAGGATATGCTTCTTTGACGATCGAGGCAGTCCCGACAACCGCGGGCGGATTTGCGTTTGAGTGATAGATCAATACGCGATCACCGATTTTCATTTCGTCGCGCATGAAGTTGCGAGCCTGATAGTTTCGCACGCCGTCCCAGCAAGTCGTCTTTTTCTTTTCATTCGCCAAATCTTGAATCGAATAGGCGTTCGGTTCTGTCTTTAGTAGCCAGTATTTCATGTTCTGTATTAAGGCTTGTGGAGATTTGTGAGTGATGCGAGCTGGCGATTTGATCTAAAACAGAGCCATCGAGAGTTTTCTCCGATACTCGCTGGCCAACTCCGAATCGGGCGGAAGAATTTTGAAAATGTCGACCATGGCGTGACGAGCTCTTTCGCGATCATCTCCTGTCGATGCCTGAACGACCGACAAAGCGATTTGCAACGCTTCTTCATGTTGGCCAGCCGATGCCAAGGCTTCCGCCAATTCGGTCTTCAGCGTCAAGTTGCCTGGATCAGCAGCAAGTTTTTCTCGGCACGTATCCACTCCGCCGGATTCGGCGCCCGCTTGCTTGATTTCTAAAGCTGCCTTCACTCGTTCAGCTTCCGGTTCGAGAAAACCGCGAGCTTCAAGTTGCTCGATGATTTCACCACTTTCGTCAAGCTTGCCTGCCTTCAGCAGGACGTCGGCGAGTTCAATTTTTGCCGCGTCGAGTCTTGGATCGAGTTCAATTGCATTACGCAGTTTGGATTCAGCTTCGGCGATATTCGATTCCGAAAGTGCTTTTGCTTCGGCGACCAGAACCTCTGCGTCTGACGGTAAGAACCGATCGAGCCACTCTCGTAGCTGTGGTTCGGGCAGGGCACCCATGAACCCGTCGACGATCTTGCCATCGCGGATCGCAAAAACTGCGGGGATCGATTGGATCTGAAACTGCGCCGATGCGTTTGGTGCTTTTTCGGTATCGACTTTTGCCAAAACGAATTTTCCGTCATACTCATCCGCCAGCTTTTCGAGCAATGGCCCGAGAGCTCGGCATGGCGCGCACCATTCGGCCCAGAAGTCGACCACAATGGGCACGTCCTTGGAGCGTTCGACAATTTCCGATTCAAATGTTTCGTCGGTTACGTTGACTTTCCAGTGACTCATTAAAACCGCCCTTGTTCGTTTCGGTTGCGTTCCGTTTAACACGTCATTGTAAGAACTGTGGCGGTGCTTGACAGCCGCGAACGCCCATTCAACTTCATCTTGGAACTTATTTCATGCACGATCGATTTCTAAGTCGAATTGACAAGTTGCGAAGCAAGATCCGCGAGTGCGAGTGTGACTCGATGTTAGTTTCGAACTACACGAACGTCACCTATCTGACTGGCTTCACCGGAGATTCCAGCTATCTGTTTGTCACGCAAGATAACGTAGTACTGATCACTGACTTCCGCTACATCACGCAGCTCGAGCAAGAATGTCCGGGGCTCGATCTACATCAGCGTAGCACTAATGAGACGATGCCGGAAATGGTCGAGGTCGTTGTTAAGAAAGCAGGCGTTTCCAAGCTGGCAATCGAAGCTTCGACGATGTCGGTTGCCCTGCGTGATTCAATCGCCGAGCGTTTGCCGTCAGCGGAGCTTGTTTCCAGCACCATGGTTGTCGAACTGTTGCGACAGATCAAGGATGACCACGAGATTGAAGAAATCCGCCGCTCGATCCGCATGGCAGAACGCGCTTTCGAAACTATCAAGGCGTCTTTGCGAGGCGACCAAACCGAAAAGCTAGTAACCGCGGAGCTTGAGCATCAAATTCGATTGTTTGGCGGAGTCGGATGTGCGTTTCCGCCGATCGTTGGCGTCGGTCCTCAAGCGGCTCTTCCACATGCAGTGCCCGGCGACAGCCGAATCGCGGATGATGATTTTGTGTTGATTGACTGGGGAGCAAAGGCTGGACTTTACCTGAGCGATCTCACGCGAGTCCTGGTAACGGGAAGCGTTTCGGATAAGCTGCGGAGGATTTACAGAATTGTGCTCAATGCGCAAGAAGCCGCGATTTCAAAAATCGCTCCGGGAGTTCCCATGTGCGATGTCGACGCGGCCGCTCGATCGGTGATTGCGGATGCTGGGCACGCAGAACATTTTGGGCACGGGCTCGGGCACGGCTTTGGTTTGGAAATACATGAGCAGCCGAGACTCGGCGCTAAGCACTCTGAACCGCTTGAGGTCGGGATGGTGATAACGGTTGAGCCTGGAATCTATTTGCCAGGCTGGGGCGGAGTTCGCATCGAGGACGATGTCTTAGTTACCGAATCAGGGCACGAGGTGCTGTCACGCGTTTCGAAGCAATTGGACGACTGCATAGTTGAATTGTAGTGCGAAACTCGACTTTTCCTCGCGTGCAAGCGCCGCCATAAGACTTTGTGGGGTAGTAACAGAGGTCACAACTCCGTTACTATATTGCGCATAAATGCACCTGGATTTTACGCTCGTGTGCGCACCATATGGGATCTTGCTGAAGATCCCTGAAGCTGGCGACGTCTGGTCGGTCACAAGCACGATTCAGACCACATAAGAATTAATAAATAGCACTTGGAGAATCCACATGGCGGGCGACGCCCCCAAAGACACAGAAGTCTTTAATGTCGAACGAATCCAGTCTCTCGTCGAACTCATGGAAGACCGAGGGCTTAGCGAGATCGATTTACGGCATGGCGATCAGCGTATTCGACTGCGGCGAGGTATCAGTCAAGCCACGGTTACTCAATCGTTGCCACCGGCGCATTATGCCGCTCCGCCGATGGCGGCGCCAGTGCCTGCTCCGTCATTGCCTCAGGGTGAAGACGCTTCGTCGTTGGTGGAAGGCGGCCGAAGGAACGACGACAGCGCCAGCATTGTGCTCGTGAAGAGCCCCATGGTTGGAACTTTTTACAGTCGCCCGAATCCGGAAGCTGAAGCATTTGTTAAAGTTGGCGATCATGTGAATGCCGAGCAAACGATTTGCATCATTGAGGCAATGAAGGTCTTCAATCCAATTCAAGCCGAGGTAACCGGAAAAGTCGTCGCGATTTTGGCTAAGGACGAAGAACCCGTCGATTACGGCAAACCTCTATTCAAAGTTGATACTGCCGGGTAGACCGGAAACGACCGGAGGTTAGGCAGCCAATCCCGCGATACCAAAGTACTCACGTATGTATTCCAGAATTCTGATCGCCAATCGAGGCGAAATAGCTCTCCGTGTCATCCGAGCCTGTCGTGAATTGGGCATTGAGTCGGTTGCAATTTTCAGTGAAGCGGACCGAGGCAGTGCGTACTTGGACCTGGCCGACGAAGCATTTTGTGTAGGCGGCGCGAAATCGGCAGACAGCTATCTGAAGATCGCCAGCGTCATCAGCGCTGCTGAAGTTGGCAACGTCGAAGCGATCCATCCGGGCTACGGTTTCTTGGCAGAGAACGCTCACTTCAACCAAATCTGTCGAAGCTGCAAGATCGATTTCATCGGGCCGACGCCGGAAGCGATGGAACAACTTGGCGACAAGAACACCGCTCGATCTCTGGCGCGAGCAGCTAAAGTGCCTGTCGTTCCTGGCAGTGACGGACTGATCTCTGACGACAAAGAAGCTGCGCGAGTTGCAGGAGAAATCGGATTTCCGGTGCTCATCAAAGCCACCGCTGGCGGAGGCGGCAAAGGGATGCGAGTCGCTGCTAATGAGCTGACGCTCAAGTCCGCGCTACAGCAAGCAAAGACCGAAGCGGAAGCTGCCTTCGGAAACGGAGGAGTTTACCTTGAAAAATATGTCGAAAATCCGCGGCACATTGAAGTTCAGATTATCGCTGACCATCACGGGAATGCGGTTCATTTGTGGGAACGCGATTGTTCCGCTCAGCGTCGCCACCAAAAGCTGGTCGAAGAGAGCCCTGCACCAAATCTTCCGGAAGCGAAACGCAAAGAGATTTGCGAGGCCGCCGTTCGCATGGTCAAGCAAGCGGGCTACACAAACGCGGGGACCGTTGAATTCATCTTGGACAAGGATTTTAATTTCTACTTCATCGAAGTCAACGCTCGAATTCAAGTCGAACATCCCGTGACCGAGATGGTGACGGGAATTGATCTGATCAAATCTCAGATTCAGGTTGCTTCCGGTCAGCCGCTACCGTTCACGCAAGACGAAGTAAAGGCGGTCGGCCACGCGATAGAATGTCGGATCAATGCCGAAAATCCTGACAAGAACTTTCTGCCATGCCCAGGAAAAATCGAAGGCCTCATCACGCCGGGCGGCTTCGGTGTCCGATTTGATTCGCATGTTCATGCTGGCTACACCGTTCCGCCGTACTACGATTCGATGATCGGCAAGTTGATTGTCCATCAACCGACTCGAGGCGAAGCCATCGAATGCATGCTTCGAGCGTTGGACGAACTTAAGGTCGAAGGCATTTCTACGACCGCTCCGTTCCAAAAGATGGTGCTCCGAGATCCGAATTTCCAGCAAGGGAAAATCGACACGACGTACGTCGAGCGCACGTGGCTGGCTAACTAGTTCCGGTTCGCCGCCTTCGATTTCTAATTAAGGCGCTTGCTATCGGCGTGTGGGTTATACTTCTGACATCAGTCGCTACCGACTAGTCTGTGTCAGTTTAATCTTCGGGTAGTGGAAGTTGCTAAACTTCCTGGTGGACAGGATCTTTAGCAAGCAAGATCCACTACGAGCTACCGGAAAACCAAGATGCA
>JAGQPC010000455.1 GCA_020426925.1 Planctomycetales bacterium
AGTGAGCTGTGCCTCCGTCCCGAACACGGATGTCGGTGTAGCCAGTAAACTCGACACCATCCGCGTTGAGAGTCCCATCGACGATCCACGACGAACTACTATTTCGCATGTGAACACTGGCTCCTGGCGTGATCGTCAATGTACGACCGGAAGCTATAGTAACGTCGCACGTGACCTCGTATGGCATGTCCGTTTTATCCCAGACCATATCTTCACCGATTTCACCACAAATGTCGTAGGCTAAGAGGGCACGCTCGTCCAGCGTCTCGAATTGATACGTTTTCCGGACTCGATTTCGCTTAAGCGGTTTGCTTCTTAAAGGCATCTCAGTCTCCGATTGCTGTGTTGAAGTTTCGAAATTGCGTTGGCTTTAGCACCCGAAAGCTGAATTCGGATGCGCTACAGAATTCACAAGGCAGCAAAAAGCGTGGACCTGTCTCCAAATTCGGAGTTTTTTCTGAGCGAAGACGCCAAGAAGCGAAAACGTTGCAAGCCTGCGGTCAAGACGCTAGCGCATAGGCACGTCGCGCACGTGTCGGGGCTCCCTCGCCTGCATCTGCCGGCCACCGCAATCTAAATCTAGTGATTGTAAGTCATGAAAAATGACGCCTAAACACGTACTTGATCCATTTCGGGTTGGCAAACATTGTCTGGAGTAGGCACTTGTAATACACTGCTGACTTCGGTCGGTGAATTCGCCGCAGCGTATCCAGGTGATGTATCCGAGGCTCAACTAAGCCAACTAGCGGATGGTAGACAGTTTCACAGTGCTCCGTCGTTAGCCCTTCCTTCTATTAGCTTGCCTTGATACATGTCACAATGACGGCGGAACTGCCTGATTGGCAAATCAATGCAAACGACATCGCCAACTCTCTTGCAACGACTCGCCAACGGCGCAGATGATGAATCGTGGACTAGGTTCATAGAGATCTATAAGCCACTGATTCTCGCAGTTATTCGCACGTTTCCCAGTATGACCGATCAGGCAGAAGATATCACACAAGCCGTCTTACTTGTCTTGGTTAAAGACCTTCCTTCGTTCCACCGCCAGCGACCGGGCTCGTTTCGGACGTGGCTGCGTCGAATCGTGGTTCACAAGCTCCATGAATTTCATCGAAAGGGTCAACGGTTTCCCAAGCCTGCTGCTGGCAGCGATGTCGTCGAGTCTCGCATTGCCGAACTGGCGGATCCGTCGAGTGAACTCAGCCAACAGTGGGATAAAGAGCATGATCGCCACGTTGTGAATTCACTTATGGAAATGGTTCGCAAGGATTTTTCCGAGTCGAATTGGACTGCGTTTCGAATGCTCAAAATTGACGGTCGGCCGGTTGGCGATATAGCACGAGAATTGAACAAGAGCGAGAACGCGGTTTATTTGGCATCCAGCCGCATTTTGAAACGGTTGCGGGACATTGGTGCGGGGTTGATCGATACGTGATTCGCGGCGATTTGTCTCGCCGATTACTCTAATTTTGAAAAAAATCCGAGTTCGCCGACAGATTTCGATTTGAGTTCGCCTTCCGTAATTATTACAAATCCATTGCGTTTTCATTTGATGTCGTCGCGGAGTTTCCCATGCAGCCTGGCAGCAGACCCGTTTCCGACCACACACTCCGCGAATTCGTGCTAGGTAAGCTGGATGGCGAGCCTTTGAAGGTCGTGGAGGACTACCTAAATTCCACACCAGATGCATGGAAACGGCTGGAGAAATTCCAGGACGATGAATTCGTGCGGAAAGTGAGGGCTGCCGGTGAAGAACCAGTTGCAGAGCGATCAGGGGAAACGGCCAGTATAAAGGCGACAAATGTCGACACGTCTGCCGTTGTTTCGTCACCATCTAGCAAGGCATCGCGGAGCCATCGAAACGCGGATGCTCCGTCTGGCCGCGCCGATTTCAGGGACGACAGTACTTCCGGAATTCAAGATATTCCTGCTGATCTCGTCGACTGCAAAGAATACGAGATTGTCCGAATGCTCGATAAAGGAGGAATGGGGGATGTGTACCTGGCCAAGCATTTGACGATGGGCGGACGTCTCGAAGCTCTAAAGATCATGAATTCGAAGCAGCTTGATAGCCCAGGTTCTCGCGAGCGATTTCAGCAGGAGATTTCAACGGCGGCGAAACTTTTTCATCCGAATATAGTGATGGCGTACAATGTTCTACAGTTGCCTAACAGCATTTGCTTTGCCATGGAGTATGTAAAAGGAGAAAACCTTCAGGCGTACGTTGCAAAGCACGGGCCACAACAAATTCATCAAGCATGTGGCTTGGTGCAGCACGTCGTTCGAGGGCTTCAACACGCGTATTCTGAAGAAACAGTACATCGTGACATCAAACCTTCTAATTTGATGTTAACGAAATCAGATGGTAAGTGGCTCGTAAAGATCCTCGATTTCGGTTTGGCTAAAGCTCAGCGGGAACATGCGAGTAGCGATTTAACAATGTCTGGGGATGGAATGGGCACGCCGGCCTATACTGCTCCGGAACAGATTTTAAACGCGTCGAAGGCTGACATTCGAGCGGACATCTACAGTCTCGGTTGCACGCTTTACTTCTTGTTGACAGGGAAGCCACCATTCACGGGAACCCCTGGCGAGATTTGGCTCGCGCACCACCAGCAGGAACCGACTCCGCTAAACATTAAGCGACCTGAGATTCCGACACCGCTTGCAGCGGTTGTTGCAAAGATGCTTGCCAAAGATCCAGAAAAACGGTACCAGCAGCCAGCGGAAGTCGGAGACGCACTAAAGCCGTTCATTGAGTTGAAATCAAATCCTAAGCGTCAAGTGAATAGGCAAAATAGATCTATCCCGTCATCACCGGCCGGTGATTCATCCGCGTCGCCCCCTTCACAGATTTCGTTGGCAGATTCCAAGCGAAGGAATCAGTCAACTCCAGCTCAGATGGAAGGCAAACCAACAACGAGTCTCGCGAAGCTAACGCGAACGAGGTCACGCACAGGCGAGTCATCGAAAAGAGAAACGAGCTTCTCAAGCCTGATTCGAGATTCGCGCATGCAGGTTGGTGCTGGCGCTCTGGCTTGTGTTCTGTTGATTGGCGTCTTTTGGGCCGGCGGGCTTGGAACGAATACTGAAGTCCGCGCCGCTCGAGTATGGGGAGAACGTCGCGCCAAACTAGAGCGGACGTTGGACCGCCCAATGACGCTGACTGTTGATGACGGCACGCTCGGCGAGTTGCTCGCAACGTTGTCACAGAAAACAGATTTGGATTTCCATGTTGAAGAAGACGAATTGGGAAGGCCTGTCGCTGAGATGGAGATTGTGGGTAAGCACTTTCCCGAGATTTCTAGTCGAAGCATTCTCGACCGGTACTGTGTCGACCTAAACGACCTAGGAATAGGCTACCACGTTGATCAAGACCTCGTCGTCATTACGTCAGTAGATAAAGCACGCAAGCTGGAAACCGGCATCTATACCGTCGGTAAACTCGCACCTGAATCTGGTGCGAATGCCGAGGACACTCTCATGGATCTAATCGTATCCCATATTGCTCCTGACACTTGGGACGACGTCGGTGGTAACGGGGCGATGAGATTTCACGACGGACGACTAGTGATTTCTCAGGAACAACGAATCCATCGAACTATCGAGAAACTTCTCGTTGCTTTAGATTCCCTCGACCCGCAAACAACCGCGCCCACGTCCATTTTTGGAGCACCAAGAGTGCAGCAATCATTGAAAACTCCAATCTCAGTGGATTTGCATTCCTGCAGCCTTTATGACGCCCTGGATAGAGTGCAAGAAGAAATGCAGATAGACATTAAATGCGACTATTCGGTCCTGACGATTTCGAGCAATTCAATGGTCAACGATCTGCAGCTAAAAGAGCGAGATGCGGAGTACGTCTTGCAATCGATTCTCTCTCCGCTGCAACTTGGTTTTTTGGTTCGCGATGATCACCTTCTCGTGACTTCCAACGAGAATATCGATCGGGAACTAGATATATGGATATTTCCTATCGGCGATCAGAATCTGACCCAGCAGAAGTTAGGAACATTTATAGAGGCAATAATAAACACCATTGGTCCTGACAGTTGGGATGTTGTAGGTGGCGAAGGAGCTATAGCCTACTTTGACCCAGTAAAAAGCTTAGTTATCTCGCAGACAACAAACGTACTGCTGGAAGTGCGTGACTTCTTGGCGCGTCTTAGGGACGTAAGTGCAGATGCCATCCATTCACGGAGTGTGCCTCAAGCCACGTTCGCAACAAAAAAAAGTAAGACCACAAACATTGAGTTAGTACACGCGCCGGGCGGTAACTTCATTCGATCACAACTCCCCTCTATTGTGGTGCACAATCCAAGTTTTTCGGACGATCGTGGCGCGCATTTTCTCCCAGTCGCCGGCGTCACTTGGTGATCTCAGTGGATATCGAGTTGCCCTGGTTGTGCTTTCCGATCGCAAAACATGATCATTGCGAGAAGTCGGCGTTTTTTTGAAGCAATAGTTGAATTCGGCTGTACATTTCGAGTTCGAAAGGAATTTAGTTGAACGGAAAGCATGATCGCGATGATCGCAGGAGCGATAACTTGTCCGACCTTCCTCCAGAAACCATCCTAGAAACCGACGAAGAAATGCGTAGGGCGCAGGATGCGATTCAACGAACTAAACCGCGGTCAGACCATTCGCGTGGCGGCCAAGCGAAAGAGACGAATGCGTCAGTTTTCTATCGGCCAACGTTGCGCCCGCCGATGCCCATTCTGAAGGTTTGTGACGATGGCAAATCAACAGGAGAGATCGTCCGTATTCGGACGGAGCATTTTCTGATCGGACGGACCGAGGGCGACTTTCGGTTTCCCAACGATCCTCAGATTTCGGCCCGCCATCTCATCATTTCAAGTCACCAGACAGACGGAAGTCATAGCTGGTCGATCAGCGATCTGCAAAGTGAAAACGGACTGTTCGTTCGAGTGAGAAAGGGACTTCTCCAGCATAATTCAGAGTTTCTACTCGGTGGCGGAAAATACCGAATTGAGGTGGCGTCTAATTCCAATCAATCGCCCAATCGTCGGCATTCGGGAGGTACACAGAATTGGGGATCGAGCTTGCCGGACGGAACTACGACGCTGACGGAGGTGTTGTCGGACGGTCATGGAGAACGGATTGTGCTGGTCAAGGCTGGATACTGGATTGGGCGTGACGCGACGTGCGACATTGTGCGCCGGGACGACATTTTTGCCAGTCGTCGACACGCTCAGATTCTCCGTAGTGCTAATGGTTGGACCATCACCAACAACAAAGCTCGCAATGGTGTGTGGTTGAAAATTCCGATTGTCAACCTGCGACACGGACAGGAATGTTATTTCCAGATTGGCGAGCAGCGTCTCTGTTTGTCGATCGGAGTCGACAAATGAAGCTCAGGATCTTCGAAACGGATAGCGCCCCATACGAACTTGACTTCAATCGCAACAGGGTCATCCTCGGACGCAATCCGGAATGCGATGTGGTTTTTGACGGCGATCGATTTCCGATGGTATCGGGCCTCCACGCCGAAATCCGTCAAGGAAATACTAACACGCTGCTGATTCATCGCAGCCGTTCCAACAAGACTCTTTGCAACGGTGATGCGGTCACAAAGACCGTGGAACTCCGCGCTGGAGATCACATTCGCCTCGGCTTCACGGGACCAGGAATTGAATTGCTGAGTCTTACCGAGCGAGAATCA
>JAGQPC010000456.1 GCA_020426925.1 Planctomycetales bacterium
GGCGGAACTGCGGGATACATCGCGCCTGAACTCCTTTGCGGCGGCAACCCTTCGCCCGCGTCGGACATCTATAGCTTGGGAGTGTTTCTGTTCACGTTGGTTACAGGGAAACTGCCCAAACAATCAGGGAAAGCTTGTGTTGGTGCGTTAGCGCCTGCATCAACAATAATCAACGGCTGCCTGCAAAACGACCCGAGACAACGAATCCAGGCAACTGCAGAATTGAAGGCGGAGATTGCAGCGTGTCTGACGCAATTGAATGAATAAGTTGCCCGCTCGAAACCGCATCGCAATTCTCCAACACCGTCAAGTCAGCTTGTACTTCCAGAGAACACAATGAAATTGCGAAAGCGTATAACGACAGTTTGCGTTTTGATTGTGATCGCCGTCTCTATTGCGTACGGCGTAATTACGATTCGCAAATTTGGTGACGAGTTCGCGAATGCCTGGAACCCGACAAACGACATGAGCCGGTTTGAAGAATCTTTGACCAGGCTCCGCGATGGGGGATATGCAAAACACTTTCCCGATGCTCTGGATGGTCAAGCGATTGCGTTCTACTTCGACCCAGGGCCGCTCCAAGCTCCCACGGTCTTGCAGCTTCGATGCAACATAGACTCGAGCGACCTGGAAAACGAACTGAAACGAGCCCAAGACAGAATTCGCGACGCCAAGGAACGCGGTAAGACGATTTACAGTTCGGCACCTCGCCCCTATTTCTATGCGACGGAACACGATTCAGAAACTGGTCGTGGCCAGGACGTCCTTCCTGCTCATTGGGTCGTGTACATGCATATTGCTGAGGATCGAGGGCAAAACTCATTCGCGTGGAATCATGGTTGGACAGAAGGTGTCGCGTTTGATGAGAAGGCTGGGGAAATCTTATACTTCACGGAACTCTGGTGAAGCCCGGTCGGCGTGCCTCCGGTAAGCAAGAGGAACCACAAGAATCCCCTGCCCCTTCAATCTGAAAGTTTCAACCGCAGCAAACAAACTTGCTGACATGCGTTTGCGACGATCGCGGCGAGCTATTCGAAAAATATGCGGTCGACGTTGCCGCGAAGAATCTGTTTGCCGAAGTCGATGGCCCGCTGTTCGGACCAACTGCGGTCGATCACGTAGCGTTCCGCTAACACTTTCGCAAGGATTCTTTTAAACATTGCGAATTTCGGCAACGCAAATTCCAGCTTATACATGTCGCTGTAGTAGCCGATCTGTTTGGTTTTGGGCACGGCTTCCATGCGAGCCGACGTATCGTGCTCGATGAAAGTTGGCGTGTTCGAGTACCACCAATGTCCGTTGGTCACAACGTTTGGAAAAATCCATGCGTAACTAGCTAGTTCTTGATTCGTAACGCTCGCCAAAACAGAAATCGGAAACACAACTTGAGGAAACGCGTTGAAAAACTCTCGATATTGAATCAGCGACACTCGGCTATCGTACAAATCTTGGCCTTGAAAGACTCCGTCGGCGTACACGCCTCGATTGACGCCAATCATCAGGTCAAACGGAAGTTTGTACTCGACGCAGGATTCTGCCAATGTCCAGAAAACGAAATACGATAGCAATTTGGCGTCGACCCCATTTGCTTCGCCGGAGACGACTTTCGCAAACGCTGCGTCTGCCGCTGCGTCTGAGCAGGGCGCTGGCGAAAAATGTGGTGGCAGCGAGATCGCGCAGGCTTTGGCGTTCTTCGAAGTAAAGTGAGCGAACAGTTTGCCAATCGCTTCACGCAAAGTCGCGGCGCCGGAGGCTTCGATACCCGTCGCGTTTGCCAGCCGCTGACGAACTTCGGGCTTGGACAGATGAAAAACAAGGTCGTCGGTTCTCAAACATGGAATATAGACCGACGTGTCAAATCCTTCTAATGGATCATCGAAGTCGTTGGTCAAGAACACGGCTTTTAGGTTTGACTTGGCAAGTACTTCCTGCTCCCAATCGGCCGATGCCATTTTCGTTTCAGCTGCGGAATAGATCGATTCCCAGTTAGATGAATCGACGTATTCGACATCGATGTCGAGCAGGCGTTGCACTATCTCCACAAACCAGCTGTACTGAATCGTGTTGTCGATCGAGCCTAGATTCTCGATCAATCGCTGCACCTTTACTTTCGGAGAAATGCCCGGTTCCTCGACTTGGCTCTTGGGCATCCCGGCCGAATGCGCGAGTTCCGTGTAGTAGTGATAGCCCAATATATCGGCGAGCGTTTCTGACGCTGGATTCAAAGCATTAATGTGCGTATGCGGATCGATAAGCTCTTGAGCATCGAGTTCAGCGAAAATTCGCTTGCGCAGTTCAACAGACATTTCCGTACCTTTCAAAACGTGTCAACAAAGCAGAGCGTATTCGCACGATGGCACGGGCTCAAGGGCGGGTCTGTAGATGAAACCCTGAATTGAGCACAATTCAAATGTCAGCGCGCAAAAAAAGAGCGAAACCGAAGTCTCGCTCTTTGGAGTTTGACGCTTACTCAGTGCCTCACTAGTTGCAACATCCGCAACCGCCACATCCAGCAGCTGTTCCAGCCCCACCGCAACTGCCGCAAGTCGGCACGGTAACGGTTTTCGGAACCATAACGCAGCGGCGAACCTGTACTGGCTTTTGCACAGTAACAGGCACGCATACGGTGTAGTTCTGAGTCGACTGCACAGGGACGCACTCGTAGGTCGTAACGTTTTCGGTTTTGGTTCGCGTTTGAGGAACCATCACCGTGTACGGAACTTCACGAGAACGCTGTTCGTGACGATAGTCAGTTACATTTACCGTACGCTCGCGCGTCTCGTATCGACATTCTTTGACGCGGTCCGTTCGAGTACGAACTTGGTTTTCCATCGAGGTGACTTTGACCATTTTCGTACGCTGCTCGGTCTTGTAATCTGTCACGTTGCAAACGCGTTTGCGCTGCTCGGTCTTGTATTCCGTAACATTGACCGTTTGCTCGCGAGTTTGCAGTTCGTTAGACCGCACGGTAACAGTGCGAGTTTTCTCTTGATTGACCATTTTGGTCACAGGAACTGTACGAGTGCGTGTTTCCGTTTTGCACGTTGTAACAGGGACCATTCGCGTGCGAGTTTCCGACTTCATCGTTGTGACGGGAACCGTACGCGTGCGAGTTTCGTTTCGCATGACCGTGTAAGGAACGGTTCGCGTGCGAGTTTCGTTTCGCATCGTCGTGACGTTAACGGTCCGAGTACGAGTTTGATTGACCATCTTGGTAACGGGAACCGTACGAGTTCGAGTTTCTGTTTTGTAGGTAGTAACCGGAACCGTTCGACTACGTGTTTCCGTCTTGCAAGTAGTCACATTGACCGTGCGAGTTCGTGTTTCTGGCTTGTGAACCGTCACGTTGTAGGTGTACGGAACGGTTTCTACCTGATTGCGATACGTGGTGCATGGAACTTTTTCGGTAACGATGTTTGGCACCCAAACTCGTTTTGTTACCGTGCAATTGCCACCAGCAACAGCAGCGCCGCCGCATTCTCCACAGCCAGCAACGGAAGTTCCGCCACAGCAGTTACCACAAGTTGAAACACAACCGCCGCATGAACCGCAGTTGCCGCACGCGTTTGCACAACCACATTCTGTGCTTCCGCCACAACCATTTCCAGCACTGGTAGCTGCGACAGTTTCAACACGAGTTTCCCAGTGGCCTCGATCGCACGTTACGGTGCGATAGCTTGTCACAGGAACCGTTTTGCAAATCGTGCGGTTGCCCTGACGTTGTTCTTGATGAGGAACCATCACCGTGTAGGTCTGCTCTCGCTGTTCCGTTACCGGAACTTGAACGGTGAAGGTTTCTTCACGCGACGAAGTAACAGGCACTTGGACGTTGTAGGTTTGCTCAACGTTTTCCGTTACGGGAACGCAAACCGTGTAGGTTTGCTCACGCTGCTCCGTCACAGGAACACAGACGGTATAGGTCTCCTCGCGAGTCTGTTGCTCGGGGACGCAGACCGTATAGGTTTCTTCGCGTTGTTCCGTAACTGGCACGCAAACGGTGTAGGTTTCTTCGCGCTCAGTTGTCACTGGCACCTGAACCGTGTAGGTCTGCTCAACATTCTCCGTCACCGGTACGCAAACCGTATAAGTTTGCTGGACTTGTTTCTCAGTAGGAACACAAACCTGATATTGGCGAGTGACTTGCTTGGTAACCGGTACCTGAACGTTGTAGGTCTGTTCAACCTGACGCACTACGGGAACAGTTACGCAGTACTGATGCGGAACCTCTTTGGTTACCGGAACGCAGACGGTGTACTGGCGCGTAACGTCTTTGTAGTACGGTACCGCGACGGTGTACTTCTGCGTTACTGCCTTTTGGAATGGCACACAGACCGTATAAGTTTCCGTGCGAGTACGCTTCTCGGGAACCAATACGGTGTATTGGCGAGTGACCTCTTGGGTCTTCGGCACTTGCTTGTACGTCGTGACCGTTCGCTGTCGGTTTTCGCGACGGTATTCCGTCGTGTTTACCATGCGAGTTTCGTTGACGTACTGAGGGACCATAATCGTCCGCTCGACATAAGTTGGTCCACAGACGACCGCAGAACCACCGCTACCGCAGTCCGCGCCGCTTGCCACGGCACCTCCGCCACCGCAATCGACAGGTGAACCGCAGCCGCAATCACAGTTCGCGCTCGCAATGGATACGAGTGCTACCGCTGTGGCGATCGCTGAAAAATACGTAGTACGCTGCACCATTTTTTTACCAACTCTCCTTTCTTTTCAGAGCTTTCTTGGTGTGCTACATGTCGCAACTCTAATGCCTAGGAAGAGAACCTAATGCACGTAGACTAGGTAATATAAGTCTGAGCTAATGGTTCGCAAGTCTGGTAAACTCGCCAAATGGTATTTTTCATTTTTCTAGCCTATTCCGCACACTCGGCGAATTGGCGTAGGATGCTGAAAAGAGGCTAATGAGCGGGCAGGGCCTTGCAGTTGAGAAAACTGATAATTTGATCGCAAAATACGGGCAAGAAGGGAAGAATTCGTGTCGAGAGTCGTTTTAGCCATGTCGGGTGGGGTCGACAGTAGCGTTGCGGCTCATTTGCTGACCGAACAAGGCCATGAAGTCGTTGGTGTGTTCATGCGGCACGGCGAGCCTGAAATAGCTTGCGAAATCGATGCGAAAAACCGGAACGCCCAACTTCCGATCATTTCTTCGCGAGCCGACCATAAGCAAGGATGCTGCAGCGCGACGGACGCGGAGGATGGCCGACGAGTCGCCGACAAACTGGGCATTCCATTTTATGCCCTTAATTTGCAGGACCAGTTCGGGCAGATCATGGACTATTTCGTCGATGAATACGTCCATGGGCGGACACCTAATCCGTGCGTCATGTGCAACAACTGGCTCAAGTTCGGCAAGCTATTTGAATACGCCGACAGTATTGACGCTGAGTACGTCGCGACCGGCCACTATGCGCGGCTGAGCAAACTTGACGCTGGTGAACCTCAGCTGCTGCGAGGAATCGACGGAGACAAGGACCAATCTTATGTCTTATTTGGTGTCGCACGCGAACGCTTGAAACGAATGCTTCTTCCGATTGGCGGGTTTTCAAAGCCAGAGATTCGCGCGATGGCCGGCGAACTGGACATGAAAGTCGCGGACAAAAAAGACAGCCAAGAAATCTGTTTCGTTACCTCTGGCAACCACGCCGAATTTGTTCAATCGCGAAAGTCGGCGAAGGACACCGCTGGCAGTTTTGTTACTGCTAACGGAACAGTCGTCGGGCAACATGACGGAATTGAACGATTCACAATCGGACAAAGAAAGGGACTCGGCATCGCAATGGGCGAGCCATATTTCGTGACGCGAATCGATCCAGAAACGATGGATGTCGTCATCGGTCCTCGCGATGAGTTGAAACGCAAATCGCTACGCGCGAATCGACTCAATTGGCTGACCGATCCGCCGCGTGATGAACGTCGCTGCTTGGCTCAGATTCGCTACAACAGTTCCGCGTGGCCAGCGACCATTCGCATGACAGGTCCTGACGAAATCGAAGTTGAATTCGACAGCGATTGCACCGGAGTTGCTCCTGGCCAGGCTGTCGTCTTGTACGATGGTGACCGTGTGCTTGGCGGCGGATGGATTCTTTAGGCGGCGTCAATCGAAAAATCAGTCGCGTGACTGATTGCCTTTAGGCGGAATGCACGTGCATGGCAGATTCCGCCTAAAGGCGGGACTACGAACAGACAGTAACGACTAAGTATCCGGCCAGTGCTCTGCGATTTTCGCGCGGAGAAACGCGACGCTTTCTTGCAATTGCTCGATGCCGTCTTCTCCGTCTTCGATACTGATCCAGGAATCGAAACCAACGCTTTTCAACTCGCGAAAGATGGCGTCGTAGTCATTCAAGCCTTGTCCTATAACACCGTGAGACAGCCGACTCGCGTAGCCAACTGAATCTTCTTCAGCTCGTAGGTCTTCGATCGTTCCTTCCTTCAGATACCGGTCGCTTGCGTGCATGGTCAGGACGCGATCCTTCACGGCCGCGAGCAATTCAAGCGGATCCTCCCCGGCGAGAATCGTGTTACTGGGATCGTAGTTAACTCCGAAATTTGACGCTTGGATCTTCTCGATTAAATCGCAAAAGACATCCATCTTCTGCGCAAACTCGGGATACTTCCAATAGTTGTCCTTGTAGTGATTCTCGATGACCAAATTAATCCCGTGACGCTCGGCATGTGGCAGACAGGCTTCGATCGAATCGGCTGCGTATCGGAGTCCATCTTCACGCGAAACTTCTGGGCGTCGCTGCCCCGATAGAACTCGACAATATTTTCCGCCGAGCTCCGCCGTCATCTCGATCCACAGCAACTCCTTTTCGATTTCACTTTGCCGAAACGCGGCGTCGGGATGAGTGAAGTCGGGAGAGCAACACATCATTGGCACCGTCAGACCGTTGTCTTCAGCCTGCTTTCGGTACTGAGGCCAGTTTGCTCGATCTGCCAAATCCGTAATGCCTGAGTAGAGTTCGAGGCCATCCACATCCAAAGTCGCGGCCACGTCAATCCATTGAGTCAGCGACATTTCGCCGGTCACGCACAAGTCGTCTATGAACGCTTTTGGGAATACGGCGAGCTTTGGCATTAGAAATCCTTTTTCGGCTGGTCTACGGGCAGCTTGGACCAACGTCACCGTAGGCGTGAACAGCATCGCAGATTCTACGCAGCGATTCTTCCAAATTGCCGTCCGCTGTCTGAAATCGTTCGCTATCAATGACCAGCGGTGCACCTAAAACAACCAATGGGGCACCGTACTTCGGCGACTCGATTGCTTGATCCAACGATAATCCGCCTACCGCCTGAACGGGAACGTCGACGGCATTGACAACTTCTTGCAGCTGATCGAGCGGATTGGGTGCTCGTTCGCCGCGAGCCGCGATGCCACGGCGTTCATCGTATCCGATATGGTGAATGACGTAGCCGCAACCAAGATCCGCGAGCCTCCGCGCGCCGTCAATCATGCAAGCCGATCCAAGATTGTCACCCATGACACCGACACCGTAGTCCTTGCCGGCTTGGACAACGCATTTGATTGTTTCTTCATGGGCTTGCGACATGACAACCACATGCGTCGCGCCGGCCTTGGCCATCATTTCTGCTTCTAAGTACCCGCCGTCCATCGTCTTGAGGTCGGCCACGATCGGCGT
>JAGQPC010000457.1 GCA_020426925.1 Planctomycetales bacterium
ATGTTGTAACAGTAGTCGTCGGTCTTACCAAATTCGACGCCGGGCTTGATTCCGCCGCCAGCCATCCAGCTAGTAAAGCAGCGCCCGTGATGATCGCGGCCATGGTTTGTGGGGCTGAGTGTTCCTTGCGAGTAAATCGTGCGGCCAAATTCGCCTCCCCAAACGACGAGCGTGTCGTCAAGCATGCCGCGTTGCTTGAGGTCTTTCACAAGCCCGGCTGCGGGTTGGTCGATATCGTTACACTGGTTACGAATGTTTGTCGGAAGGTTTCCGTGTTGGTCCCAACCGCGATGATACAACTGGATGAACGGCACACCACGCTCGGCAAGTCGTCGAGCGATAATGCAATTCCGAGCAAACGTGCCGCCTTTCTTGGACGCATCGCCATACAGTTCGAAAGTCTGTTCCGATTCGTCCGACAGATCCATCAGATCGGGGACCGACGTCTGCATGCGGTACGCCATTTCGTATTGCGAAATGCGAGTCAATGTTTCTGGGTCGAAGAATTCTTCGTGGTGTTGTTGATTGATTTGCGACACGCTATCGAGCATGCGTCTGCGAGTTTCGGGATCGATTCCGTCCGGGTTCTGAAGGTACAGAACTGGTTCTGCTCCGCTGCGGAATTTCACGCCTTGATGTTTCGACGGCAGGAATCCACTTCCCCACAGACGTGAGTAGAGAGCCTGCAGATTTCCGCGACCTCGCGAAATCATTACGACAAATGAAGGAAGGTTTTGGTTAGCACTACCGAGTCCATAGCTCAGCCACGCACCCATACTCGGTTTACCCGGCTGCTGCGATCCGGTGTTGATATAGGTAATGGCAGGGTCGTGATTGATCGCTTCGGTATGCAGCGATTTAACGATCGCGATTTCGTCAATGATGCTGGCAGTGTGCGGTAAGATCTCGCTGACCCATGTGCCGTTGGAACCGTATTGCTTGAAGTTGAACATCGGCGCAACACACGGAAACGATTGTTGCCCTGATGTCATCGTTGTGATTCGTTGCCCGTTTCGGATCGAATCGGGTAGCTCTTGTCCGTGAATCTTGCGAACCGCCGGTTTGTAATCGAACGTGTCGATGTGACTCGGCCCGCCCGACATGAACATGTAGATCACACGTTTCGCTTTTGGGGCAAAGTGCGGCAAGTCTGGCAGACCGGTGTTCGAATTCGCCGGTTCCGCGGTTGCAGCCGACGCTCGCGTCTTTCCCATCAAAGTCGCAAGGGCCGCGGTTCCGAGCACTCGGGCACTGCCCGTCAAAAGCTGGCGTCGACTGTGTTGTTGGATGGTGTCGTAGAGATTCATATTCGTGTCCGATTGGTTGTTGGCTTTGTATGCCGAAACTCTTCGATTTGCGATTCTCCTGCGAAAGCTCGTTAGCCTCGCGTTAGAGTTTCGTCCAAATTCAGGATGATGCTGGATACGATCGTCCAGGCGGCGTGCTCGGCTGGATCGAGCGATGCGTCTCGTTTGCCTTCACCCTGAGCAAGCAACTTGTTAGCTCGTTCGTTGTCTTTTTTGAATGCGTCTAATTCCGTTTCATATGCATTTCTGAGGATCTCCGCAGTTCGCTGCGATGGCCGACGAGCAGTCGCGATTCGATAGGCGAGCTCAATTCGGTCGTCTATGCTTTCGGCACCTTTCATCACTCGTTCGGCAAGAAAACGTGAGGCCTCGATGAATTGAGGATCGTTCATGACGACGAGCGCTTGTAATGGAGTGTTCGTTGTCGAGCGGCGGACGGTGCATTTTTCGCGAGTTGGGGCATCGAATATCGTCATCGACGGCGATGGTGCCGATCTCTTCCAATACGTGTACATGCTCCGACGGTAGAGATTGTGACCGGAGTCTTGTTTGTAACGGAGGTTTCCGTCGAGACTGACTTCGTTCCAGATTCCTGGCGGCTGATATGGTTTGACGCTCGGGCCACCAATATCTTTCACTAGCAGACCGCTAACTGCCAACGCATGGTCTCGGATGAATTCGCCCTGCAATCGGAATCGCGGGCCGTGTGACAAGTAGCGATTGTCAGGATCAACGGCGAGCTGTTCGGGAGTTGATCTCGCCGACTGTTGGTACGTTTCGGACATCATGATTTGCTTCAGCAGTCGCTTGACGTTCCAGCCGTTTTCCATGAAATCTACCGCCAGCCAATCGAGCAATCGTGGATGAGTCGGCCAGTCTCCTTGGGAGCCAAACTCTTCCACCGTTTTGACGATGCCAGTTCCCATGAGCAGACGCCAGTAGCGGTTGACGATCACTCGAGCAGTCAACGGGTTCTGCTGGCTGACGATCCAATTGGCTAAATCTAATCGTGTTGCTGATTGGTCAACTTCGAATTCTGGCAAGAACGATGGGATTCCAGGTTCGACGGGACGCTCCATATCCGGCGAATCGTACTGGCCTCGATTCAGCACATATGTTGTTCGCATCGTGGGGAGGTTCTTCATGACCATCACCGTGCTGCGAGGTTTCTTGTACACGCTGATCATCGTTTCGGTTGCTTGAATGTCCTTCAAGGCTTTACCGTACGACTGGTTGTGATTCGTGAGATACAGATTGTATAGTCGGTCTTCTTGCGTTTCGCTGCGGTCGGCGACTTGCAGCAACGCCGCGGCCGAATCCGCGGAAGCGAGGGCATTCACTTCGTCGATCGATAATTCTCTGTTGAAGATTCGAACGTCGTCGATAGACCCATTGAAAATCGAACCGGTTGACCGCCGCCCGATTGTTAATGGCTTGTCGACGCGAATGGTGTCGGACAACTTGTCGGCAACGGCTTTCGTCTTTAGCTGCGTGCCGTCTACATAGATCTGGACTCCGTCAGCTTTGGAGGATCCGTTATAGGTTACGAACACGTGGTACCATTGATTCGGTTTGAATTCACGTTGTGCTTCGACTTTGACCGCGTTATCGGGCCACTTGTTGATCAGATGTGCGGCGATGTTGTTTGGGCCAAGGTGAAGATCGAAACCGCGCGACGCGGCGTCTGTATCCATTTTGGCGATTGGGGCGCCTTCGACTTTTGGAGCTCGAATCCAGCAACCGTACGAGAATGCTTGGTCTCGCTCGAAATCAGCCAGACCTTCTACTTCGGCGAATCGTTTTCCATTCGTGCTGAACGCATTGACAAGTTGTCCGTCGACAATCGGTTCTTTTTCTCGATCGTCGCCGGAGATCGCCGCAAATGTTGACTCACCGGCGACGTTCGTTGATTTGCCATCGTCGACAGAATCCAGCGGGAAATGGGCGACTTCTCCTTCGATGGCCGCGACCGGTTGCAGCGAAGCAAGCTGAGTTGTTTTCCAGGTTTGGAAATCGTTTTTTGCATCCGTGCGGATTGTTGCGAGCGTCGCTTTGAAATCGGCAAGCTTTTGTTCGAGCTCAGGGATTTGTGCTGTTTTCGACTCATCCGGAACTTCAACGATCGGAGTTTGATTGCCGTTTCGCGTTTGCTTGCCGGGATCGGCTGCCTGATTGAAAAACGCAAAGAAGCGGTAGTAGTCTTCTTGAGAAATGGGGTCGTACTTGTGATCGTGGCATTGCCCACATTCCATCGACAATCCCAACCAAACCATCGATGTTGTCTTGACGCGGTCGACAGCGTATTCGACTCGATATTCTTCTTCGATCAAACCGCCTTCGTCGGTCGTGGCATTGTTGCGATTGAATCCGGTTGCAACCATTTGACGCCAGGTTGGTTTCGGGAGCAGATCACCAGCGAGCTGCTCGACTGTGAACTGGTCGAACGGCATGTTTTGGTTGAAAGCATCGATCACCCATTCACGCCACACCCACATGTCGCGAGGGCCGTCCGCGTGAAACACGCTGGAGTCGCCGTATCGGGCCGCGTCCATCCAGTCGAGCGCCATGCGTTCGCCAAAGTGAGGTGACTGGAGGAGTCGGTCAATTGCGTTTTCAAGTGCGTTGTTCGAACCGTCGGCGAGGAACGCTTCGACCTCTTCGACGGTGGGAGGCAGGCCCGTGATGTCGAGCGAGATTCTTCGAAGCAAAATCTCGTTCGGCGATTGCGGTGCGGGTGACAAACCTTTGGCACGCATTGCGGAGTAGATAAACCGGTCGATCGCAGTACGGCTGAAACGGAGATCGTCGACTTCGGGCGGAGCAGGGCGTTGAGGTGTGACGAACGCCCAATGGCCTTGGAATTCGGCGCCTTCGTCAATCCATTTGCCCAGCAATTCGATTTGCTGAGCTGTTAGTTGTTTCGTTTGATCCGGCGGTGGCATTTGCAGGTCCGGATCGTCCGACACGATTCTCTTCCAAAGTTCGCTCTCGTTTCGCGCAAGTGGCTTAACGACGGCGTAGTCACCGCGGTTTTCCAGCACGCTTTCTTTGTCGTCGAATCGCAAGTCGCCTTCACGATGCTCTTCGTCAGGACCGTGACATTGGAAGCACGCGTCCGAAAGAATTGGCCGAATGTCGCGGCTGAATTCTACTTCGTTCGCGACGCACAGAATTCCGGTAATGAATGTGCAAGACCAGAATGTTAAAACGCAAAACAGAAAAGGGCGAAGGTTACGCATGTCGCGACACTTTCGTCAGGTGGTGGGACAAACAGGGAGGGTTCGGGCAGAATAGTCGATTCAAAGAGCCGACTCTCATTTGCCGCACGGTCCAGTTTATCTCGACGGCGCGGCCGTTTGAACCCGGAAATATGCACGATAAGCGGTTTGAATAGGCAGTTGTCAGCTGAGCTGCCGGCTATTCTTGGTCGGTTCGCAGCACTGCAACGAACGCCTTTTGCGGAATATTGACGTTGCCAAACTGTTTCATTTTGGCCTTACCCTTCTTTTGTTTTTCGAGCAGCTTCTTTTTACGCGTCACGTCGCCGCCGTAGAGTTTTGCGGTAACGTCTTTGCGGAAGGGCTGAATGGTTGACCTGGCAATGATGGTCCCACCGATGGCGCCTTGAACCGGAATCTTGAATTGATGCCGAGGAATCTCTTCGGCTAATCGTTCGCAGTAGTGCAGCGCTCGAGTCCGTGCCTTGTCGCGGTGGACCAGATAGGACAGCGTGTCGACCGGTTCTTTGTTGACCAAAATGTCAACTTTCACGACATCGGTTTTGCGGTACTCGATTGGTTCATAGTCGAACGATCCGTAACCTCGCGTGATCATTTTGAGCTTGCCATAAAAGTCGAACAGCACTTCGCCCAACGGCATTTCGCTCGTGACTTCGATGCGTCCGGCGGAGAGATAGTTCATGGTCTGCTGTTCCGATCGATGTTCTCGGCAAAGCTCCATCACAGGGCCGACATATTCTTCCGGCGTCAAAATGGACGCCTTGATGTACGGTTCCGTACAAGACTCGATCATCATCGGATCGGGCCAGTAGCTTGGATTGTCGACGTCCAACGCCGTGCCATCTTTTAACGTGAGTTTGTATTTCACCGACGGCGCTGAGATCACAAGACCGATGTCGAATTCTCGCTGTAGGCGTTCTTGAATTACATCCAGATGCAACAGTCCCAAAAAGCCGCAGCGAAATCCAAAACCAAGAGCGGCTGAACTATCCTTTTCGTACGTCAGTGCAGCGTCGTTGATGGCGAGCTTGTCGAGTGCTTTCGTGAGATCGACGTATTCTCCTGTGTCCATTGGGTAAATGGACGAGAACACGACTTGCTTGGCTTCTTGATAACCAGGAATCGGTTCTTCCGCTTGCCGATTAAGCAGCGTGATTGTGTCACCGATTTCGATGTCTTGAACGCTTTTTACACCGGCCACGATGTAGCCGACTTCGCCGGCGCTCAATTTGTCTTTGGGCACGAGCTTCATTTGGTTGTAGCCAAGTTCGTCTACAGTAAAATCGCGATCAGCGTGCATGAAGTGGATCGTGTCGCGTGGCTTCACTGTTCCCTCCATAACGCGAACCTGCAAAATGACGCCACGATACTTGTCAAAGTACGCATCGAACACCAACGCTTTCAGTGGAGCGCTGGGATCACCCTTCGGAGGCGGCAGCTTTTCGACGATGCCTTTGAGCACGTCGTCAATGCCGGTTCCAAGCTTTGCTGAAACGTTGATTGCCTCAAACGGATCCAACCCTAATTCTGCGTCGATCGCTTCTTGAGCTCGTTCTATGTCGGCCGAGGGAAGATCGATCTTGTTGATGACTGGAAGCAACTCCAAACCGTGCTCCATCGCCAAATATAAATTGGCAACCGTCTGCGCTTCGACGCCTTGAGAGGCATCCACGACGATCAGTGCTCCTTCGCACGCCATCAGTGACCGCCGAACTTCGTGCGAAAAATCGACGTGGCCAGGAGTGTCGATCAGATTCAATTGATACTGTTGACCATCCGGGCCGCGATAGTCGAGCGTCATCGTGTTGCTTTTGATCGTGATTCCACGTTCACGCTCAATGTCCATCGAGTCCAGCATCTGCTCGTGCAGGTCTCTCTGAGATACTCCGTCGCAGGCCTGGATGAGCCGGTCTGCGAGCGTCGACTTTCCGTGGTCGATGTGGGCAATGATGCAAAAATTCCGAATATTTTTCATATGACAATTCTGAGGCAAACGATTTGAATTAGCTTGTCCTGATTCGGCCGTCTCACGTTCGAAATCAGGCAAGCTCGACGTATTGGCGTTACACTTGGTCATTCCGCGACCGACGCGCAACCTTAGATTTTAATGAACGAACCGCGTTACGGATAGTTTGAACCAACCCGCGGTTTTCTGATTCGCTTATTGAAGAGGCTTCAATTTGAACGGCGAATTTGCAGGAGCGGCAAAGTCAACAAGAACGCGATGCACGATGCGGGCTCGGGAACGGCTTGCGTGAATTGAGCCGAAAAACCGTCGAAGACTCTAAACTGGAGCGACAAGCCGCCGAGCGTAGTTTGTTCTTCTGTCGTTGTCAGCAGAAGCCGCGTTTCGTCGAAAGCTTCCGAACCGAATTCGCATAGGATTTGACGATCGATGATAGGGCACTCGAGGTCGCCTCCGTCGAGGTCGGTTCGTCGGTGAAACGTGATGTTTGAAGGATCCTGAAATACGCCCGTAAGACTTTCGAGTGGATGGAGAAGGCTGTCACTGAATGCTGTTCCGTTTCGATCGAAACTTCGGCCAGCCGTTCCTTGTAAAACAATGTCGTTCCAGTCGATCGACGCTTCGCCAGTCTCATGGTTCAGTTGCAGCTGCATCTTGCCGACCAGGTCGTACGTTCCCAAACTTCCAGTCAAACCTCCGTGCGGACGAAACGTCTCACCACCGGACTCGTCAAAGATGTACGTCACCTTTTCTTCGACGCCGCGAGCCGTACCAGACAGAATGACAGCCGCAAGAACCGCGATCGTTGCACGAGACATTTGCTTCCCCTTGTTTGCGAGCAGATTGCAATCTGACCATATCGTATCAGAGCCGGTCTCGGTGATCGACGAGAAAATGGCCAGCAGTTGTTGGAAGTTGAGGCAGATGCTGATGTAGCCGGAACTGCGCGGCGGAAAGGTTTACTTGCAGCCAAAATCATCTCGCCGCTTGTTCCGTGCCTACGGCGCAGGTAGGCTCGGAACGAGCGGGAAAAAAGGCTATCCACTTCCTAAGACTTGCAGCCGCTGTTCCGGCAGCAAACGCTTTAACTTCGCGAAGCCGATGCAACGTATCCACCAGCTTGGAATGCAACAACAAGAT
>JAGQPC010000458.1 GCA_020426925.1 Planctomycetales bacterium
TCGCCGATTTTGATTGAAGAGCCGATACTCGACGAGCCCAGCCGAGTCATGCGTGCCGATTTCAACAACGATGGAATGGACGAACTTGTCGTCAGTGCAACTGTAATGTCTGCCTTTCGAGAAGTCGTAGGATTTCATATTTACGACAACGATGGCGATAGGCTTCAGCTACAGCAAACGATTCCGAGCACGAACCCAGATATTGCGGACCTCAACGGAGATGGTTTTCTGGACATCGTGTCGATTGAAAATCGCGTTCCAGTCGTCCACTGGAATAAGGGAGATGGCACGTTCGGCGCACGGCGTACGCTAGGCGTCAGCAGCGGAGATCGGTTTACCAGTTATCGACAAATAGAGGCCGGCGATTTTGATGGTGATGGTGACACCGACTTGGCGTTTATGGTCTCGAAACTGCCACTTGACTTTCGCGGAATCGCGATCAGCTACAACGATGGCAACGGCAAGTTCAGTCCGTTGGACGAGAGCATTTATCTCGACGATCTTGGCCCGTCTTATACCGTAGGCGACTTCGACTCTGATGGCGACGACGACATTGCGACGTATTCTCGCGTTAGTGGAGTGAGCGGCGACCAACTCGTTTGGCACGAGCGAACAGCTGGCAATACGTTCCTGCCCCACGCAGTGGATTCCGGTGTTCAATCGTCTAGTAGCGAGCTGCGAACGGAAGACATCGATGGTAATGGAACTCTGGAAGTTATCCTGCAAAACGACGCTGTGCGTTGGACCACGGGCGATGAGTCAACAGCTGTGTTTGCGTACTCTCCAGCGTCCGGAACAATCTTCAAACAGGACCTTCCGGAAGAATTGAACAACGCGAAGAATCTGTTGTTCGTTGATGTCGATGGGGACAACGACATCGATGTGCTACGGCAAGACCAGACTGAATTACGATTGTTCACTCGCGACGATGGTGGCCTCACAGCCAGGGACGTTGTATACAACTCGCCAGCCGCGATTTCGGACGTGACGATATTGAACCTCGACAATGATGGCGAGCCGGATTTTGCAATGGTGTCGCAATCATTCGATGTGCTGGCAGTTGGAAAGCACAACGGCGACAACACGTTTTCCGTGAACACGCTGTCGCAGAGTAACGTTGACAACGTTCAGCGAATCGATGGTGGCGACGTCAACGGCGACGGTCGGAATGACTTGCTAGTTGCCGGCGAATCGCTCGCGCTGTACACGGCATCACCTGTAGCCGGAGACTTCGATTTGCCAATCACGCTCATGACCGAGCCCGTGAATTCCAGCGAGCTGGTGGACTTCGACCAAGATGGCGATTTGGATGTCGTTGCGTCGTCGAACAGTCGACTTGCGTGGTTTGAAAATAGACGAGGCGATTTCGCTCTGCACCGGCTGGCGGAACATGGACTTGGCGTTGCTGTGCTTGACTTCGACAACGATTCGCTGCTCGACGTTGTCTACTCCACACCAGATTCGGCGGATCTCGTATTTCTCCGCAACGCGGGTGGCCAGTTTGTGGAACGGCATCGAATCCACGTCCCAGAAATTGAATTCGAAGGAACGATTCTGCCTAGTCGATTTGCATCTGGAAGTTTACTCGAAGACCTACAAATGCACGAGTTGCAAGTGGCGTCCCTGAGAGATCGAGGAAACGTGCTCGCCATCAATTTCAGCCAGGATGGCTGGGAACATTTTGGCGTGATGTTGGTTCCTATAAGTCCGGACGGAATACCTCAGGTGCCAAAGCTTGCGGCATTTACGTTCAGCGATAACGACACCGTTACCATGGGCGTCGGCGATCTGAATCGCGACGGAAACGACGATATCATGATAACTACCAGCGAAGAATCAGCCGCCTCCGATTGGATTGACATGTCAAATCCTGACGCTCCGGCCTCGCACGTTGTTCAACGATGCTCCCCAGAATGTTACGCCATCAGCACGAATCTCCACGACGTCGACGGCGACGGAGATTTGGATTCAATTGGGACCTGGGCATGGTTCGAAAACATCGATGGCAATGCGACGAAATTCGCAAGGCATCAACTCAACGGACCAACCTTCCGCAGTCTGACAGCGTTCTTCGACATCGACGGTGACAACAAGAACGACGTTGTCGCAGCCAACGACAACCGTATCTCGTGGCTGCGAAACGAAAGCCAGCAATCAGACTGGAACGGCGACGGCTTATTCAACGACCTGGACATTCGATTTATCGACCGAGCCATTCGTTCCGGACAAGCAAGCAACGAATTCGACTTCGACGAAAACGGAAACGTCGACAATCATGACTTTTACGTTTACCTTCGCAATTACGTTGGCTACAGTTTGTTCGACGTCAATCTAGACGGCAGGTTCAACTCGTCCGATTTAGTGACACTGTTCCAAGCTGCGAAATACGAAAAGGACGAGCCTGCAACGTGGTCGGAAGGCGATTTCGACGGCGATGGCCGATTTGACTCGTCAGACATCATCGACGCGTTCGCGTTTGGGTATGAACGAGATCCGTTTGATGCGGATTGATGTTGTTCGTCATCGACCTAATCGACTCGATTGTCCGTCCCCAGCAACTCGTTCAGTGCTCGGTTTGCGACGCGGACGGTGTATTTACCTTTGGCGACCAAATCGTCGCGATAATTGAGTGCCAGTTTCATTTCATCGATTACGGGACGAGCCATCTCGTTGATTTCGTCGAGCACAATGATGGCGTGGAGCCGTTCCCACTGCTGTCCGTTTTTAAGAGAATCGACTAAGACCGGTAATGCGTCGTCTGGTTCGTTCATTCTGCAAAGAGCCCGTGATGCGGCGACTCTCACGACGATTGATGCATCGATTAGAAGTTCATGCATTCGGTCTTTCGCAGTAGACGCGGTTGCTCCAAGATTACCGATTCCGATCGCTCCCCAGTACCGTACGGCGGCGTCAGTGTCATGTGTCGCTTTCAACATTCCGTCTAAGGAATCTGCGCCAGTGAGCGACAACGCCGCCGCATCGCGGACTCGTTCGATCAGCGTTTCCGCGCCGGGCTGGCGGAGAATCGCGTAGCTGCTGCCGAGTTTTGCTTCGCGACGAGCAATCTCGGGCTCGGGAATCAACCCTAAGTCTTTCGTCTCGAGCACCCAATCCATATGGACGCCGCGCATTCGTTCAAGGACGCTTTGGAAGCTCGGATCGGCGGCTAAATTGTTAATCTCGTGCGGATCGACCTGAGTGTCGTAGAGTTCCTCTACTGGTTTGGTCGACGCCATGAACAGCTTTGCGGCGTCAGGCAGTTCGTCATCCGCGGCAACTCGACGGATCTCCTGCATGAGACGCCCTTTTTCGGCTGTGTTCATGTATTGGTAATAGGTTTTCAGCGGTTCGTAGTTGCGGATGTACTTGTACCGGTGATCGCGGACGGCTCGGATAATGTCGTATCGCTCGTCCATTCGATCGCGAGCGCCAAACACGTATTCTCTCGGATGCGGCAGATTCGGCCCAAGAAACGGCTGGCCCTGCACGTCCTGAGGAATCGTCAGTCCAGCAAGATTCAACATCGTGGGACCAAGGTCGATCAGCGACACCAAACGATCCGTCGTGCTTCCGCGTTCGCCTGGCGCATGTTGCTGCCATTTTTCCGGAACTCGAACGACCAGCGGCACTCTCATTCCGGAATCGTAGAGCCAACGTTTTGCTCGAGGCAAACCAACACCGTGGTCAGACCAATAGATGACGATCGTGTCGTCGCAGAGACCATCTTCTTTGAGCTGCGTGATGATCTGACCAACTCGCTGATCCATCGCCGTGACGACATCGTAGTATCGGCCCCAGTCGGCACGAACCGTTGGCGTGTCGGGGTAGTACGTTGGCAACGTTGTCAGCGAGTTCGGATCGTGTTTTGCGATGCCGCGAGTGACTCGATCATACTTTTCGTCGTTTGCAATTCCCGATTCGTGGCATTCGGTAAAATTGAAGACGCTGAAAAATGGCTGATCGTTTGTCTTTCGGTTCCGCCAGTGAGCTTTTCCGCTCGATTCGTCCCAAGTCTGTTTGGGTTCGTTGAACTGGTAGTCTTTCTTCGAGTTGTTCGTGCAATAGTATCCAGCGTTTCGAAGAGCGATCGTGAACGGCTGAATTGAATCTGGCAGCTTCGCTTTGCACCGCATGTGCTGCGTGCCGATCGTCGTCTGATACATTCCTGTGATGATGGTTGATCGACATGGAGCACAAACGCCCGCTGGTACAAAAGCATGCGAATACATCACGCCTTCGCTCGCAAGCTGATCAATGTTTGGCGTCGTCGCGTGCGGGTCTCCATAGCAGCCCAGGTGTGGGCTGATATCTTCGCAGCTAACCCAAACAATGTTCGGGCGATCAGCGCCGCTTGCTGCCACGGCGAAAGCAAAAGCGATCGAAATCGCTGCTCCAGAATTCACAAAGGAACGAATCATGGCTGGACCTAGTTGGGTGATGAATGAACGCGACTCGCAGATGAAAACGCAAACTCTAACGAGCAGCAAATGAGAATATACCAGCAACCGCAGGACAGACACCTTGCGCACGCTGTCAGTCGCCGAAAAGGTGGCTTTGGACCGTTCGATTAATAACTGTCCAGTTTCATCAGCCGGAACGCGTTGGCGTCCGGTTACCAGAGCTGCCGAAAGCCGAGAGCGATTCTGTAAGCGAATTCAAATACGACAATCATTCTTCGATCGATCGTTGGAGTGTCCATCTAACCGATAGAAGCTCAGCCTCCACTGGGACCTTTGGCAAGATCCACTACGCTCTTCGGCTATTCCGACTTTTCGCAACATGTTCTGACGAAAGATGTTACTGACTAGCGTTGCCGATCATTTGGCGCAAACTCACAAGAAATCAGCAAAAGGCTGTCATAATTCTGCTCCGTTCGCAAAACCCAGTGGAGAGAACTATGACGACATCATTCAATAACGACACTGACCAACTGCTGCGCATGACTGCCGATGGCAACGCGAATGCTGCTGCGCGTCTGTTGAGTAAACACCGTGATCGGTTAAGGAAACTGATCAGCGTCAGACTCGATTCACGCGTGTCGGCGAGAGTCGATCCGTCCGATGTGATTCAGGAAGCGCTCGTGGACGCAGACAAGCAACTGGCAAACTATGCGTTAGAGCGGCCATTGCCATTCTATCCATGGCTGCGTCAAGTAACGCTTGCGAGACTCGCGCAGGTTCACCGGTTTCACTTGCAGGCTCAGCGTCGGTCCGTTCACCGTGAAGCAGAGCAAATCGAAATCCTGGATCAGTCGACTTTTGCATTAGCCAAGCAGCTCATCGCGAATACTCGATCGCCAAGTGAGATATCACGCCGACAGGAAGAGCATCACCAGCTTCAAGACGCGATCTCGGAATTGTCTGATGGGGATCGCGAGGTGCTCGTGCTTCGGTACGTCGAACAGTTGCAAACCTCGGATGCAGCGGCGGTGCTTGGTGTGAGTCCCAACGCGTTTGCACAAAAACACCTTAGAGCCGTGCGACGGTTGCGACAAATCGTGGATCGGAGGGCGAATTCATGAACAGCCCACAAAGCGAAGACCGTGACGTTCGCGTCGCTCAATTGCTCGAGGAAATCTCAGTCCGCATGCTAGACGGAGAAGCAATCGACTTCGAATCGCTGATAGACGGTAATCCAGATATTGCTTCACAGCTTCGCGAACTCGCGACCACGGTCAATGGCCTTGCGGAATGGGGAAACCATTCGACTTCGCAAAGGGAAAACGTATCGGCCAACCACGAGCTAGGCGACTTTCGCATCGTACGAGAAATCGGGCGTGGCGGAATGGGCGTGGTCTACGAAGCGGAGCAGCTCTCGTTAAGCCGCAACGTGGCGCTGAAGGTCTTGCCATTCGCGTCGTTGCTGGATGAACGCCAGCTGCGGCGGTTTCAAACGGAAGCTCGAGCCGCCGCTATCCTTCAACACGAAAACATCGTTAGCGTCTATTCCGTTGGTTGTGAACGAGGAATTCACTATTACGCGATGCAGCTAATCGATGGCGTGGACCTGTCGGAAGTGATCGCTCAATTGCACAAGCCAGCGCCGCCTAGCCAACAAACTAGCGACGGAGAAACTCTACCCGTTGCAAAACTTTCGACTCAACGCACAGGAAACAGAAATGCGTTCTTTCGAAGCATTGCAGATCTTGGCGTGCGACTGGCCAGAGCGATCGATTACGCGCACCAAGAAGGAGTCGTGCATCGCGACATCAAGCCGGCGAATCTG
>JAGQPC010000459.1 GCA_020426925.1 Planctomycetales bacterium
GAGTCGTGGGCGACAGTGCCTCGAGTTAACAACTTCGACGACGCCGACGTCACCGAGCTAGAAGAAATTCGACAGGCCAGCAAAAAGGACTATCTAGACCGCGGAATCAAACTGACTCAGATGCCATTTCTGATCAAGTCGGTGGCGATGGCTTTGAAAACGAACCCCGCGGTTAACGCGTCGATCGACGAAGAAAACAGTCAGATCATTTACAAACAATATGTGAACGTCGGGATCGCTGTCGACACAGAACGAGGCCTGGTTGTACCGTCGCTGCGGAACGCTGATCACCTTTCCATTCCCGAAATCGCAAGAGCACTCGGCCAAATCGGAAACAATGCCCGATCGAACAGTTTTAAGATTGATGACCTTCGAGGCAGCACGTTCACGATCAGTAACTTAGGTGCGATCGGCGGTCAATACTCGACGCCCATTATCAACGTTCCCGAAGTCGCGATCCTCCTTGTCGGTAGGTCTCGCAAAATGCCGGTCGTTGTCAACGATGAAGTTGCAGTGCGGCTGATGATGCCGCTAAGCCTCTCATACGACCACCGTTTAGTTGATGGAGCAACTGCGGCGAGATTCTTGAACGATGTGATTTCGTACTTGCAATCGCCCAGTAGATTGCTGATCGCTCCGTAACGTTATTCAACAGGGGTCCGAGATGGGGAGCTTGCGTAGACTACTGTCTCTAAATCCGTCGCGAGTTCGTCTTCGCGAAGTCAATGCGGCGTTTGCGCGAAGCATCCCAAACGATGCATGCGTACTGGACGCCGGCGCGGGCGAAGCTCCTTACCGTCCTCTGTTCGCTCATACGAAATACGAAACAGCTGATTTCGAACAAGTCGACAAGCGGTACACACCGTCCACGTATGTATGCGACTTAGCCGACATCCCAGTCGATGACGCTCGCTTCGATTACATCATCTTCAATCAGGTGATGGAGCATCTTCCTGAGCCTCGGACCGCGTTGGCCGAGCTGTTTCGAGTGCTAAAGCCAGGTGGCAAGCTGCTGTATACCGCTCCGTTGTGTTATCAGGAACACGAACGTCCGTACGATTTTTACCGGTACACTCGCTATGCGGTGAAGCACTTGTTCACGCAAGCCGGATTTGAGTTCGAAACTCACGAATGGCTGGAAGGCTACTTTGCGACCGTTGGTTACCATCTGTCGTGTATGGCGCAGATGCTGCCTCGTCGCCCGTCAGAAATGCGTCAAATCGGAATTTGGAAATGGGTCCTGTTTCCTGTGATGGTGTTCCTTCGCTTCATGTTCAAGCTGTTAGGATTCTTCTTCAGTTGGCTTGATCTAAAATGCGACTATGACGCGAGAGGCTATCCCAAAAACTACTACGCAATCGTCATCAAACCGGCGGACGGTCAAGTGAGCCAGAGTGATCCCTCGTCGATGATGGAACACGTCGTGCTGAAACCACGCAAGTTGGAAAAATAACCAGCAGGAAAGCCCAAACTGTCATGGCTGCTTCGTTTTGTCCGTCTGTCTGCATTGATGCCGTGCTTGGCGATCTATCGCTCGCCGATGCAACGAAGATCGTTCAAGATGCCGGAATCTCTGCGTTCGAATTCTGGGGATGGTGGGACAAAGACATTGACCAAATTTTGGCTGCGAAGGAATCACGAGGCTTGGAGATTTCCGCGTGCTGCACGAAATTCATCAGCCTGGTCGATCCCGCGAAACGAGCCGAATACTTGAACGGCCTAAAAGAATCGATTGAGGCAGCAAAGCAACTCGGCTGCAACACGCTGATCTCGCAAGTCGGCGATTTTCGCGATGGAGTGGAACGCAGCGAGCAACACGCGTCGCTGGTGGATGGCTTGAAAGAAGCGGCTTCAATGTTGGTCGACGCCGACGTGATGTTGGTTATCGAGCCGCTCAACGACCAAGTCGACCACGCCGGTTATTACCTGGTCAGAAGCGACGAAGCGTTTCAGATCATTGATGAAGTCGGTTGCTCGCACGTTAAAGTCGTTTACGACATTTACCATCAACAAATCAGCGAAGGCAATCTGATCGCCAATATCACGAAGAACATCGACCGAATCGGCCACTTTCACGCGGCCGGTAATCCTGGGCGGAACGAGCTGACCATCGGCGAAATCAACTATCCGCAAGTCTTCGACGCAATCAAAAACACGGAATACTCCGGCTACGTCGGCTTAGAATACTGGCCGAAGAACGATGCGTTGGCCGGATTGCGAGAAGTCGCTGGTTGGTTCGCGTAGACGTAACAACGGCGAGTGAAACCTATGCGCCCCGCCCAAAACGTACCGCTGAATCAGCTCGCGGCACGCGCGACGAACCTGTGCCGCGAAAAATATGGTGTGGAGCCGCAATGGATGTCTGTCGCTCCAGGCCGAGTCAATTTGATTGGTGAGCACGTCGATTACAACGACGGACTCGTTTTGCCGATGGCCATTGAACGCTTCACTGTCGTGGCCGGAGGTCTTTCATCGCATGCGAACGTCGCGGAATTCTACGCGGAACAGGTCGACGAGTCTTTCACCGTCGATTTAACCAGCGACATCACGCCTACCGAACCGGCGTGGTCGAACTACGTGCGAGGCGTGCTGTCCGGATTTCATGATCGAGGTGTAACGATACCGGCACTGGCCGCGGTGATCGTTTCGACGGTGCCGGTCGGCAGCGGTCTTTCCAGCAGTGCGGCGCTGGAAGTTGCGACGGCAGCTTTCTTGCAGTCGGCGACAGCAGAATTGCTCGCCCCAACGGAAATGGCGTTGCTGTGTCAGAAGGCTGAGCACGATTTTGCCGGCGTGCCGTGCGGGATCATGGACCAGTTTAGTTCCGTGTTTGGCAAGCAGGACTCGCTGGTGCAAATCGATTGCCGCAGCATGGGTGTAACGCACATTCCATTTGATTCGTCTGGCCATTCGATTCTCATCATCAACAGCAATGTCAAACACGAACTATCAGGCGGAGAATACGCACACCGACGCAGCCAGTGCGAATCCGCAGCTCGAAAGCTGTGTGTTCCATCATTGCGTGACGTTACGATTGAAGGATTGCAGAAGCGAAAGAGTGAACTTTCCGACGTCGAATTTCTGCGTGCCCGCCACGTCGTGACAGAAATCGGTCGAGTCATCGAAACATCTAGCGCACTGAACTGCAGCGATTGGAGCCGAGTCGGCGAGTTGATGTACGCAAGCCACGAGTCTCTAAAACAGGACTTCGATGTGAGCTGTTCGGAGCTCGATCTGCTGGTCGACTTTGCAAAAGACGCGGGCGCGATCGGCGCTCGAATGACCGGCGGAGGATTTGGAGGGTGCACCGTCAACTTGGTCGAAAATGCCCAAGCAGATTCAGTTTTCGGCCAGGTACTCGCTGGTTACCGTGACGCGACGGGAATCGAAGCCGACGGGTTTGTCACTCGTCCAGCCGACGGCGCCTGCGTCCTCGCGTGACTGCAGTTTCGAAAAAAAATGAAATTGTTGTACTAGCCCGGGCACCGTTTCCGTTAGGTTATGTGTCAACTGCAAAACTCGGCACGAGGTCACCTATGAATATCAAGATAATTCTCGTCGTGACGTTGCTTCTTTGTCCAGGGACGTTGTTTGGTCAGCTGTCGAAAGAGATCCGCGAAAACTGGCACCAATGGCGTGGGCCAATGGCATGCGGGCTTGGTGTCGCAAGAAAACCTCCGCTTGAATGGAGCGAATCGAAGAACATTGTCTGGAAAGTCGCGATCGACGGTCAGGGCACGTCGACGCCGATCATTTGGAACGAAAAACTGTTTTTGCTGACAACGATCGACACAGGAAAAGCTGACCCAAACCTTCCGCCACCCGATCAACAGCCTGAACGCCCGTTCGGAATTACGTTTCCCAACACGATTCACAACTACGTCATCATCTGCTTAAACCGAAATACGGGCGAAGAAATCTGGTGCAAGACTGCCGTTTCAAAAATCCCCCACCAGGGTCACCACGGCGACAATGATTTCGCTTCATCTTCACCGACGACTGATGGCGAGCGATTATTCGTTTGGTTTGGATCGGCCGGTCTATTCTGCTATGACTTGAACGGCGAAAAGCTTTGGGATCGGGATCTCGGTGAAGTTGAAACGCGACTCAGCTTTGGCGAAGGTTCGTCTCCGGTTGTTCACGAAAACAGGCTCGTGCTTGTCCGCGACCACGAAGGCCAATCGGTCATTACAGTATTTGATACGAAAACGGGCGACACCGTTTGGGAAAAAGAACGAGACGAACCAAGTGCGTGGTCGACGCCCGTCATAGCGACAAGACTCGGGACGACGCAAGTAGTTACCAACGGCAAGAACCGAATCCGCAGCTATGACCTAGTGGATGGCCGATTGATCTGGGAGTGTGGCGGGCAAGTGTCTAATGTCACTCCGTCTCCAATCGCAGTGGGGAATGTCGCGCTGTGCACGAGTGGTTACCGGGGCTCGGCGTTACAGGCAATTGCACTTGATTCGCAGGGCGATGTGACCGATTCAGAAAAAGTTCTGTGGTCGCGTTCGAACGGTACGCCGTACGTTCCGTCGCCACTTCTGTACTGCGGACACTTGTATTTCAATCAGTCGAATCAAGGCATCTTAAGCTGCGTTCATGCACTTAACGGCCAAGAAGTTTTTGGTCGCACTCGTTTGCCAAGCATTTCTCAGATCTACTCGTCACCAGTCGGCGGCGGCGGACGAGTCTACGTTACCGGTCGCGACGGAACGACGCTAGTGCTGAAGCGAGGCCCCGAATTTGAAGTGCTTGCTACGAATAAGCTGGACGATGAAATTAACGCATCGGCTGCGCTCGTGGGGCACCAGCTTTTCTTGCGAGGAAAGAAGTTCACGTACTGCATCGCCGAACAACAATCAGTCTCGACGCCTTGAACACGCCTTTGTCTGCTCTCCGTTTTGGAACGCGTCGTAGTCCCGCCTTCTGGCGGAAATAAAATGCATGCCAGCTTCCGCCTGGAGGCGGGACTGCGAGCTCAAAGTCTCGCTGTCGAATTCGGCGCGAAGGTGTTTTCTACAATTCGCCGATTCGAATTTTGCGGTAGTCAATCGCCATATCGCGATTGCCGTGAAGCTGAATTCCGATCGGCCCCTTTTCAACCGCCGAGTCGGACTTATACGTCATGACTTGCTTTCCATTCAACCAGACGGTGTAGACGTTGCCTTTGGCGACGACTCGCATCGCATTCCAGTCCGTTTGTTTTAGAAGCTCTTTGACGCCTTTTGCTTCGACGGGATACCCTTTGCCAGGGATGTACGGCGATCCGGTCATGTCTCGTTTTAACGAACCTGAAATACCGATTTGGATTTGGTCATGTTCGTTCCGCATGAAGAACCCGGAGTCGACGGTTCCTTTTCCGAATTTGAATTCGCAGTCGATCACAAAGTCGGTGTACTCTTTCTCGGTCCACAGCGTCGAGCCCTTTTTGTTGGGACCGCTTTGAACTTTCAGTTCACCATCTTTCGCTGACCACCAAACATTGTTTTCGGGCACCTTCCACCCGGTGAGATCCTTACCGTTGAACGCCGACGGGATCTTCTCCTTGGACACATCCACTGTGGAGTCGGTCGTTGCCGAATTTCCCGAATCCTTGTTCGCGACTTGAGCATCTTCCTGTGCCAAAAGCGGTGCCGCCAAGATCAAACCAAAGCAGATAGCTATCAAACGAATCATGATCGGATTCCCTAATCGTAATCAAAACCGGTAATGGATGAGTCGCACGAAATCCAAGTTGGAAATCGCCACTTTCTGCTCGTAGTACCGCCACTAGGCGGAATGCAGACGCATGCCACGTACCGCCTTAAGACGGTACGACAAACGAGTTGCATTCAGTATTTGACAAGAAGTGGCGCTGGACAACTAGACGCCATTCATCTAGCAACGTCGTTACTGAGTCGGATTCGGATTATATCAGCCGACCATTCCGAGATTAAGTGTGGAATAGCGATTCAGAGAATCGGCACGTTCAGGTTTTCAACGCGTTGGGGCACCACTTCTGTAATGACTCGGTCCCGGACGACTCGAACGTCAAAATGGGTTTTGAGCGGTTCACCCCAATAAGTCTCGCCAACAAACAAAACTGTCACTGCAAAATTCTGTTTACCGTACAAAACATCGGTCAATGACCTACTTTTCGGTTTCACATCGCATTGCAAGTTGCGATGTGGGCCGCCAAGTTCAAATTTCTCGAACACATCAACCTTCCCACATATTGCAAACGCGGCATCACGATCCTGAGTCTGAACAGCTGCCGAGAAAGCTCGGATTGTTCGCCGCGGAACTGTCCACCATCCGCAAGCCAATGCCACAATGGTTAGCACTGCGAGTAGGGTTCGTAGACGAAAGCTGTGGAATCGAAAGGCCATTGGGGAATCCATCAAGTTAGCTGTGACCCAAGCGTCCTCTCTGTAGTGGTGTACTTACGCCAATCTTGCGCCCGGAACGAACCAACGTCCCGACAAGACTTGCTGTGTTAATCGTCGTCGAGCGGAGGAGGGGCGGGAGCGTCGAACGGTTCGTCATCAATAAGTAAGCCCTGCTCCCCTCGATATTCACTGGCCTGTTGATTGTCCCGCAGCGCTGAACGTCTTTTCCCAACTCCGAATGGCATTTGCCTCGAATTGCGTGCGACTTAGTCAGCCTTGCAATCACTTTATTGAATCCAGGCGGATTGACAATGGCCCTTTGGTTTTGGTGGTGATATTTCGTGAGTTGGTCAATGACGTTGTTCAGAGCGATTATGGCGTCCGCATGACTGCCCTCTTTGACTAGTGATTTTCCCAGGACAAGCCAAGCGTACGGGTGAACGATTGCACAATCCGTAAGTTTTTCAGCGATCTTCTGTGCAATACCTGACGGCAGCTTCCGGCGCAGTTCACAATCCCGGATCCTACTCCAGCAAAAACACAGCGGATGCTCCAGGTTCGTGGCACCAGTTCGAACATGAACGACGTTTTGTCGTCGCCGGTCCGTTCTGCTGGTTCTCGACTGATCACGGCAAATCGAGTCACGTTGTGTTCGTTGTCCTCGATTGCGTCAGCGCGTACGTTCAGTCCGTATTGGCTGCCTGCTTGGCGGCTTGTGAATGCCGCGACGTTTTTCTCTGTGCTGGCAAGCTGAGCTGCTGTCGTGGCGCCGGCAGTCATAACCTCGCACCTGGCAAGTTCTTCGCCAACTAATCGTGGTACTGAGAAAGCTTTTGCGGTTTGCTGTGAACTTCAGTGACGTCGGTGATCGCGCGTTTGGCCAGTGAGCACCCGAATTGGAGTCCTTGCGACAAACAAGTCGTTGAATTCAACGCATCCGCTGCGTTCTTAGGAGATCAACTGTTTTGCGAGGCAACAGATTCACGTAGCGCATCGCCGAACAGCAATCAGCATTGACGCCTTGAACGCGACTTACGTCACTCTCCCTTTGAACATCGCAGGGGACGCGTTTGTAGGCCCCACAGGCGGCAGTGCAAACGAGTTGCGTCCAATTCATTGACAAAGAGTGACGCTGTCCTTAATTTCCTAACCTGAATGCTGATGCTCAATTGGCTTTAGTCGACACACTGCCTTTCAAATCGCTGCCAAGCGTCAAATAGGCAAATAGGTCGCGGAGTTGTTGTTCGCTGACATCTTTGAGTAAATCGTTTGGCATGAGCGATGCGTTCACCGCCTGCAGCGATTCGATCTCTTCGCGGTCCAGAATGATCGTGGCTTGTTCGTCGCCGGTTTTTAGTGTGACGGTCTTATCGTTTTGCTCGGCGATAATGCCGGTGATGACGCGACCGTCGATCATCGTCGCGGCGTAGGATTGGTATCCTTCGCGAATCTCCATGCCCGGCGCCACAATGGCTGGCAACCAGAATTTGAGATTCCCTCGATCGTACGCATCCAGAGGCGGACCAATTTGTTCTCCGTCGCCGAATAAGCGATGGCACGTCGCGCACTTTTTTTGGAACACAACTTTACCTAAAGCGTGATCACCGCGCGGAGCATTCGCATCCGACAGCACCGCCGTCAACCGATTGATTGTCTCGACGGTTTCTGGCGACGAAGCGGTCATTGGCTTTCCGAACACTTCATCGACCTTGGCCGAGATGTCAGGATTGGGAAACGATCGCAGTCGCAACACGACGTCGGGTGGAATATCGCTTCTCTTTAGTCGCCATTCGGTCAGCTCTAGCAACAACCGTTTCGCCCATGCGGGACGACTCGCAAGCGTTCGGCACGCGGTGGCACGCAAATCGTGCTCTTCAGAAATCTGGCCACCCATCGCGTTTGCAAGAGTATTCGCAATTCGGGGATCGTCGTAGCGAGCGAGCGATTGAATTGCAACTCGTTGCAAAGCCAATTCGTTGTTGTCGCGTGCAGTCGCCAGTCGCAGCAATGTGTCGACGGATTCTGGAACACTAATTTGACCAAGTGTTCGTGCGATCTCGATGCGAGTTCCCAGATCCGTTGCTTGGTGGTTTACTGCGGTGATCGCTTGTTTTGCGGCGTCGAACTTTTGCTGCTTCAGCGCCAGCACTATCGGCGACTGCCCGCGCGACTTCAGATAGTTCGTAAACGCACTACTGAGCGGTTCTGGCAGCGGCGGCAAAGTTCGTCCTTGAAATGCGCGATTGAAACCGGTCAACAGACGGTCTTTCGAATCATTGTCAGGAGCGAGCGTCAACAGCCGATTGCATTGTTCTAAATCGCTCGATGATCCGGCAGCAGCAAACCGCTGCATGATACGTTCAGTAATCGTCGACTTGGCGAGTGTATCGTTCCAGATTTCTGTATCCGAAAAGAAGCTCGAAATCAGGTCGTGGTCATGACATTGAGCCTCCAACGCCCACCAGACCATTAACGGCATGTGAGGATCCTTGTCGTCGCCGTTGCGTTCGCTCTGCGAGATCAGTTGCTTTACAATTCTTAACGCGATCCCTGGTGGCAGTCGTTTTGCGGTGGATGCTAGTTGGCTTCGCACTTGACCAACAGGTTCTCTCGCAGCGATGTCGGCGAGTTTTTCACATGCTTCGTGGCGATCGCCGAGCAACCGAATCGTCCAGCGTCGGATGTGTGGATCTGCGTGGTCAAGAAACTCTTCGGCCCGAGCTGTCGTGAGTTCTTCCAACATGTTCAACGCCCACAATGCTTCCAGCGATGCGTTGCTTTGGATCTGGTGAAGCAGCGTAGGCACAATCGATTTGTCTCCACGCCAACCAATCTCCAGAGCAGCCCTCTGTCGCACCCATTTGTTGCGGTGAGCGAACAACTTCACAAGCGATGCCGGTTCCGCTTTTGCAAGGTCGCCAGCATCGTACTTCGGCGAGGTATTTTCTGGGCGAATGCGATAGATCCGACCGCTTGCTTTGTGCCAATCGTCGATCGGGCTGACGTGGCTGAGTCTCGTGTCGTACCAATCCGCAACATAAACGCCGCCATCGGGACCGGCTCCTGCATAGACAGGGCGGAACCAACGATCCGGTGTCTCGACGAGGTTGACATCGTCTTCTGTTCGATAGGTCGATCCCTGAGCAAACCTTCGGCTATGCCAAATCAAATTGTGCATCGCGTTCGGCGCAATGATCGAGCCATCGAACTCGTCGGGAAACAGACCGCCTTCATAGATCATGAACGCTTGCGGGAACCGGCGATTGTCACCTTTCGATTCCATTTGGCGAAAGAAACCAAACGCGTAAGGATTCGTCAGCGGACCGTGCTTGCCCCAATTCTTATGTGAGTAGCTGCCTTGCGGAAAATAGAACCCGCGAGTGCCACCACCATTCGTGCCCGTGAAGACTCGGCCCTTCGAATCGATGTCCAAACTGAACGTGTTGCCTCCACCTTCCGCATAGATTTCGAAGACTCGAGTGTCTGGATGATAACGCCACACGCACTGTCCCATAAAATGAGTGTCGGGAGTAACATCGGATCGGACGGTTCCAACCGTTGTGCTTCCATTCACCGCGTAGAGCCATCCGTCTGGTCCCCACAATAGACTGTTGGACACAGAATGAGTGTCTTGCAAACCGAACCCGGACAGACGTACTTCAGGATCTGAATCCGGCACGTCGTCGCCGTTTGCGTCAGGATAAAAAAGCAGGTACGGCGGATTCAGAACCCAAATCCCGCCGTGCCCAACTTGGGCGGACGAAACGATATTCAATCCGGTGATGACGTCTTTGTACGAGTCGAAAAGTCCATCACCATCGGTGTCCTCGAACACAGTAATGCGATCTTTTCCGACTGGGCCGCGTGGCGGAGGCTCGGGAACCTTGTCGAACACAGCTCGCAGATGCTGGTCGTAGCGAACGACCTTTAGACCGGCCGGGTATTGGTACTGGCGATACTGAACGACCCACAACCGACCTCGCGAATCCCAGCTCAAAAACAACGGCTGGGAAATTGCTGGTTCGGCGGCAACCAAGTCGATCGCGAATCCAGAACGCATTTGAAACTGTTTCACCGCTTCGTCGGCGGGTGTTGGAGTCGATCCGTCCGATTGCACACCTCGGCCCTGAAACGAGCGTATGATCTCGGCGACCTTTTCATTTCCGGCAAACGATGTATTGCGTTGTTTGTCATCTGCGACGAGTTTCGCGTGCGCAAAAGTTACTGCTGCGCAAACGAGTAACCAAACGATTTTGTGACGACTCATCCGAAACCACCCGATGCATGATCTGAATCTACTCTAGAAACGCTCAACCAATGTAATCCCGAACGGGCCTCTTGTGAGCGTCGAGGCTCGATGCGATTCGAAAAACATCGAAATTCCGCGTTTCAGCGAGTGGAGGCGGCGATGGCAAGACAATCCGGACAAGATGCTATTTGGCCGCTTGGTGTTGGGAATTGGATTCTCGTTGCCGCAGACTCTATATCCTCAAGGGCAGCAGCCAAAAACCTACGCATTCAACCGCTATGCGATCCAACTCTCATTTGCCGTCAGCGTGTGCGTCATGAGAAGCAGAATTTCAGCCCCATTTCCTTCATTTGCAATAGTGCCTCAGCATTGCCACGCGCATCATCGACCGGATTGTGAGTGTGTTTCGTCTTCCGGAGGTGCTTAAAGTTTACAAACGTGTCTTTTTGCATGCCTTTATAAAGGGAGCCAAGGTTTGTCGAGCTAAAGCCGAATGGGTTCTTGCCAACGAAGTGATGGAAGTACCAGTTTATGAATTGCCAGTCAAATCCATTGTTGTCCGAGACGAACATTGTTCGCCCTTTGCAGTTGGCCGCGAGCCATTTTGTGAACTGCTCCAGAACTTCCGTCGGGTCATCGAATTCGAGACACTCTTCGCGCGTGAATCCGCTGACAGCGAGGGCGTCCGGTATGAATTTGTCTGATATTGGCTTGAGCTTTCCGTAAAAGGTCCGGTCCAATTCTTGTTCGACGATGACGGCGCCGAAGCAGATCATCGAGTAGTCACCCGGAATCGGACCATCGGATTCAACATCAACCATTACGTATGGCACTGGATTTGAATTCCTTTATGCATTGAACCTTCAGACGAATTGCCGTTATCAGTTGCCGACAGAGTGATCTCTCCATTTTCAAATCGCACCGTTCGGCGGCATAGGTGCATCGCCTCTTTTGTCGGGAGCTCCTTTGTCGCGTGACGCCGAGGCGAGCAGTGTAGACTAATCAAGTGGCGTTGAGAAACTGAAAAGCGAGCCAGCGCCAGCACGCCGTTTGTCAGCGGGAGTGCGTTTTCGGCCTAGAATCGCCAGGCCGCGAATTATCGTGATGGCGGTAGCTTAACGATGTGGAACCAGTAGTCCTCGATCGTCTTAAAAACCTCGCGGAGTTTATCGAGGTCCACTGGCTTGGTGATGTAGCTGTTCGCTTGGTGTTCATAGCTTTCCAGGATGTCTTTGTCGTCATCGGAAGTCGTAAACACAACGACCGGAATGCCGCGCAGCGCTGGATCTTCTTTGATTTCTTTCAGGACCTCGCGGCCGTTCTTACGAGGCATGTTTAGGTCGAGCAGGACTAAATCCGGTCGCACCGCGTCGGCAAACTGTCCTTCGCGCTTGAGATAAGCAGTCGCGGCGATCCCATCTTCAACTCGATGCACTCGATTAAGGATGCGATCTCGCTCGAAAGCCTTCATTGTCAAGAACGCATCTTCGTCGTCGTCGTCGACAAGCAGAATTTCAATCGGCTTGACGGGAGCTTTCGCGGAATTTACTGTTGACATCTTGTCCTACCAAATCTTCAGTGCTGAGTAACGTAAAGTAAAAAGTACTGCCGTCTCCGGGTGTGGATTCGACCCACATATCGCCCCCGCAGCGTTCGACGATCCGTTTGCATATGGCCAGGCCAATTCCTGTGCCGCTGTACTCCCGACGATTGTGCAGCCGCCGGAAAATTTCGAAAACCGTTTCGTTGTACTTGGCTTCAAATCCGATTCCGTTGTCTTTTACAGAGAATTCGAACATGTCGCCTTTCAAACGTACGCTGACATGGACGCTGGGAGTTGGGTCTTCGCAGTATTTGATGGCGTTGCCGATCAAGTTTTGAAATAGAATCGTGAGTTGCCCTTGGTCGGCCAGTACCGTAGGCAGAGGTTCCGCCGAGACGTTGGCCCCTTTATCTTTGATGGCCATTTCGAGATTCGCGACTGCTTCGAGGAAACTCACGTTCGCATCCGTTGCAACTAACGGTTTGGCTCGAGTCGTGATCCGCGAAAACGACAACAGATCACGGACGAGCCGTTGAAGTCGCTTCGCTCCGTCGATGGCAATCGTCAGACAAGTTTGGCCACTTTCATCCAAACGAGCCCCTTGATCTTCCTGCAGCATTTGGCAATACGAGACGATCTTCCTCAGCGGTTCCTGCAAATCGTGCGACGCGACATAGGCAAATTGTTGCAACTCGTCGTTGCTCCTAGCGAGCGCCTCGTTGGCTTCCGACAATTGTTCGGTTCGCCTCTCAACTAGATCGTTGATTTGGTCGTTGACGAATTGCAGCATCAGAATCGGATTGATCAGCTGGGCAAGTTGCGTGGCGGTGTGCACGTCTTCGGCGGTGAAATCGCCTTCATACTTGTCACTGAATTGAAGTATCCCCAAGAACTCGCCTGACTCATTGCCAAGAATCGGCACGGCTAACCAGCCGCGAAGCGGTGGATGTTCCAGTCCGCGAAGATCTTTTTTGTCGCTGAAGTTTTTCCACAGTGGATGCGATTCTATGTGTGCTTGCGTCATGCATGCAGGCTGCTTCGAACCGATGACTAACTGCCAGAGTCCCTGTCCAGCCGGTACTACGTCGTACTTTGCGTATTTCTCGTACTTGACGGAAAGCGAACGGGCGTGGTGCGCGGTGGAGAAATCGCCGTTGGGAATGTAGTGAATTCCTGCCTGATGGCTTCCTATCACAGTGCGGACCTGCCCGGCGAACACTCTCAGCGCGTCTGCAATCGCGTTGCCTTGCTCATTTGCTGGTTGTCCTACAACGAGGCATTGGGCGTATGGATCGTGTTTCTGTTCGATCGTCGCTCCGTGACGCGGAGCGGCCACCGCAAATGCAGCTTCCAGCAATCTGCTCCTTTGATCCTCCATGTGCCGCCGTTTCGTGATGTCAATGACCCATGCCAACACACGCGGACCGTCAGGAGTGGCGATCGAATTCAGGCCAACCTCGGCTGGGAATTCGCTGCCATCTTTGCGTAGCCCAACGACATAGCTGTCACGGCCCATCTGGCGGGGGATCGGATTCCGAACGTACTCATCGCGATATCGTGCGTGGTCGTCTCGCAGGGCATGGGGAATGAGACTCTCGACTCGCCGGCCGATCAATTCGCTTCGATCGTAGCCAAACAAATCCAAGGTGGCGGCATTTACCATCACGATCGTGCCGTCTTGGTCGACTTTGACAAAGCCGCAAGGTGCCGCTTCAAAGAGCGTATGATAGCGCTCGCTCGTGATACGCACCTGTTCTTCGGCGCGTTTTAATTCAGCGATTTCGATGAACGCCAGCACAACGCCTTGCACTTTGAACTCGATGTCGCGGTAGGGCAGTATTCTCAATAGGAAGGGCGCGTTGCCGCCTTGTACCTCGTGTTCACACGGCTTGCCAGTATCAAGGACTTGCTGAACGTCTGCTCGCAACTCGTCAATTTGCACCTGGCCCGAAATGTGACTGATTGGGCGACCTATATCTTGTGGCAGCAGGTTGAAAAACTCGGCTACTGACGGCGTAAACTTGCGAATTCGGAGGTTCAAGTCCAGGTAGATCACGCCAACTTCGGTGCTGAGCAGCAGGTTGTCCATGTCCGCAGTCAGTTGCGTTAGTTCCCCGATCTTGTTTTGGTACTCCGTATTGACCGTATGGAGTTCCTCGTTGACCGAATGCAGTTCCTCGTTGGTGGACTGCAGTTCTTCATTCGACGCGACCAGTTCTTCATTCGTGGCTTGTAGCTCTTCGTTGCTGGTCTGCAGTTCTTCGACGGTCGCCTGCAGGCTTTCCCGAGTGTAGGCCAATTCGGATTCCAGCGAAGAGATCCGCTCTCCTGAGATCTCCGCCGAGTCGAATTTGTTTTCGGCTGGTGGAGTCGGTGGCGTGGCATCTCGGGTCTCAAAGCTAATCAGAAAATAACCGTAGCCGTGCTGACGGTCGAGAATTGGTTTTACCGTGAGTTTTGCCGACAGCTCAACTGGCGAAGCGGGCGTGCTAGTCTGGTGATTCCCAGACGTCGTGGCATTATGAGACGCCGCCAAGCCTGTATCACGGACCGGCACGGCGTCGTAGGTTACCTCGCTCTGTTCCTTTGTCGCACGTTGCAACGCGGCGCTCAGGGCAACTCGCAAGTCGTTGTCGACCATCGACAGTACATCGCTTGTTGGACGGCCAGATGGAGGATGCAAGAAACGGCGTGCGTCTCCGAAGATATGGGCCACTTCGTAACGCTCGTCGACCAGAATGCTGGCGGGAATGCATTCGGCTAACAACGCGTCGTAAGCCCTGATTAACTTCGGACTGGGGCTCGGTGGGGGACCTGGGACCAAGCGCGCATGAATTGCCTCGCGTGGTCGCGGCAGAGACGCGGTCAGCGGCAACCTCATGCGACTGTCTGGTCTTGTGTAACGCCGTTTCGTGTAGAGTCGCCAGTGGCTGTTTAGTGTCTCAAACTCGTCGGCCAGTTCGCCAACGCTTTCGCTCGGTCCCAGCATCAGCGTTCCACCCACATTTAGCGCATAGTGGAATGTAGCCATGATGCGTTGTTGCATTTCGGGCAAGAGATAGATCAACAGGTTGCGGCAGACGACAAGATCCAATTTTGTAAATGGTGCGTCCTTGACAATATTGTGAGGCGCAAACACTACCTGCTTACGCAATTCTGAGGACACTCTCCAGCGATCACCTTCGCGGACAAAAAAACGTTCCAGACGAGACGGAACAATAGTGCCAATGGCTTCGCTGTCGTAGCTTCCTGCGGCGGCGAAGTCTAACGAATCACGATGAACGTCGGTAGCAAATACCTTTAAGCTTGGCGGGTGATCGAGATCTTGCATCAGTTCCAGCAGCAGGATCGCAAGAGAGTACGCCTCTTCCCCTGTGGCACAGCCGGCGTCCCAGACTCGCACTTCATCTTCTGGTCCCTTTTGCGACAACAGGCCAGCTAATGCTTCTTTTTGCAGCATGTCGAACGCGTCACTGTCACGGAAGAACTGGGTGACACCAATCAGCAGATCCTTGTACAGGCGGTTCAACTCGTCTGGATCGCTCGTAAGCAATGCAACAAAGTCATCGAGGTTGGCCGCTCCACTCAATTCCATTCGGCGGTGAATTCGACGCGTTACGGTGGCTGATTTGTAGAGCGTGAAGTCGATTTCATATTGGTTTAACAGGAGCGCAAAAACAGCCGCAAGCTCACTATCTGTCGTGATGATCGCTGGACTGAATTGCGGCTCCGTCGTTGGTGGATAGGGGTGCTCTAGGTGGTGAAGCAAGGTCTCCGCCATCTGCTCAGGTGGCAACACAAAGTTTGCGGTTCCGGTTTCGATCGCGGAGCTTG
>JAGQPC010000460.1 GCA_020426925.1 Planctomycetales bacterium
GTCCGCCTGGACCATTTCCGTGGCGGTGAATTCGATCTGGGTTTCCGTGAATTCCACCAGCATCGAATCGACGGACTCCGTTTCGGACTGCCCGTAATGCCGGTTGATGGCGTCCTGAATTGAGGCCCGGGAGCCCATGACGACTTTGATGTCTTTGTTCAGGATGAACCGCAGCTTGTCGAACGTCTCCAAATCCAGCGGGTCACTGACGATCACTCGCAAAGCGTCGTCACCGACCTCTTCCAGCGGCAAAATGATGTTTTCGCGAGCGACCGATTCTGGAACGAGTTCAACAACGGTTGGAGAAATCGAGATTTCTTCCAGGTTCACATAATCAAGATTGTGAGCCTGCGCCGTCGCACGAATAACCTGCTCACCGGTGCAGTAGCCGAGCCGAACCAATGCCTCAGAGATACTCAGGTCCTGCTTGTTGGCGAGGGCCTGTGCGTCCGCAAGCTGGTCCTTACTGATGACGCCTTTTCGGATCAGGATTTGGATGAACTTTTCCATAGCTCAAAGACCTTCTCTGCCCACAGACCTGGCCGCGGGATTTTCGTTATGTGCGTGAAACGACAGCAAGATAACATCGGTTGTTCCGGAAACCGACTACTGCCGCACGGTAAGAAAAGCCGTAAGTCTCAATACAGCTTAGAGTAACGTCAAGGAACCTGAATGTCAATCTAGGCAATATAAGACGCCGTTTATCGGAGCACCGACTGGCGGGTTGGCGGCAGCTTTCCGGGCAGAATCAGCACGGACCGGATCAGGCAAATGTCTCGCGTGACAGCGTCCTCGCCATCGCCCGTCAATCCGCGTTGCCCGTGGTATACTGGTATCATGGCCGATACGATACGCCCCGGTTTTGAGAAAGCCCGAAAGCTGACATTGGATCAGGCGAGGGACGATGACGGATTCATCGAAGGTTCATCTCCGGCTGAGTTGCTGGCGATGGTCTGGCCTCTAACACGCGACTGCTGGGCATTCATGCCTGGAAACGATGCTGAACAGCCATTTCAAAGACATCTTGTCCGCATTCAACGCGGCCGAGGTTGAGTACCTGATAGTGGGCGCATACGCTATGGCGGCTCACGGGCGCCCGAGAGCTACTGGTGACATTGATCTCTGGGTTCACCACGACTCAAAGAACTCTCGTCGAGTCTGGTCCGCATTATCGGAATTCGGCGCGCCACTATCGTCCGTAGCTGTTGATGACTTTTGCACTCCCGATTTAGTTTTCCAAATGGGGCTTCCTCCACAACGTATCGACATATTGACAGGGATTGACGGCGTGACGTTTTCCGAGGCGTGGCCGAACCGTCTTGAAGTCGAACTTGACGACTTGACTGTTCCTGTGATTGGATTGGCCGATCTGATGCGAAACAAAGCCGCAAGCGGTCGCGACAAGGATCAGAGTGATTTTAAACTGCTTAAGAAGCATCACGGATAGCACCGATTCGGATGCAACTACATTTTCTGCTAATCAAGGTTCAACAGCTCCGAACCCTCTGGCAGCATATCACAAAGTGGGCATTGTTCGCATTTTGGTTTTGGCTTACAGAATCGTTTACAAAGTTGCACGATCAATGCGTGATACTCGTTGAATAGTTGAACGTCCGGTTCGAGTTGAGATTCAAAGTAGTCCTTGATGGCGTAGTAGTCGGCTTCCTCGTCAATCCATTCGTGCCTTTTCACAAACCGAGCTGTATACGCGTCGACCACGAACGTCTGCTTCTGCCCTGCGTACAACAGAATCGAATCGGCCGTTTCGGGCCCAATCCCGTTCACACCAAGCAGCTGTTCACGCAACGTCGAAAGCCCAACCGAAAACACATCGTCAAGTGAGCCACCATATTCCTCGTTGATGAACATCAAGAGGTTTGCGAGCCGTTTTGCCTTCACGCGGAAATATCCTGCAGGCCGAATGAGTTCTGCCAACTCTTCGAGCGTAAGCTCGCTCATCGCTTCAATGTTCAAGATATTTGCATCGCGAAGATTGTCGATTGCTTTTTCGACGTTCGTCCATGCCGTGTTCTGAGTCAACACCGCACCGACGATGACCTCGAACCGAGTTTCGCCCGGCCACCAGTGCTGTGGCCCGAATGCATCAAGCAGCCGATGGAACACATCGCTTAGCGAAACAGCCATGCTTACGCAAACAGCTCCGTGACAACTCGCGCGTCGTCATTTTCAACCAAGCGAATGTTGCGAGGCCCGATTCTGAATTGCAGCTGTTTGTGATCGATGCCAAATCGGTTGAGCACCGTTGCCAGCCAATCGTAGTGATGCACGACTCCTTCGACCGCATAGTGTGAGAACTCGTCGGTGGCGCCGTGCACATGGCCCGCTTTGAATCCACCGCCCGCGACCCACATACTGAAACCGTACGTGTTGTGGTCTCGACCAACTTTGTCTCGTTTTGAAAAGCCTTCGCGGAACTGAATCACCGGCAATCTCCCCATTTCGCCTCCCCAATGCACGATCGTGCTATCGAGCAATCCTCGCTGCTTTAGATCGGCCACAAGTGCCGCTGCGGGCCGGTCAATTTCCTGACAGCGTTGTGGCAGTGCAGTAAGAATCGAACCGTGGTGATCCCACACTTGACCGTTACAAAAGATCTGCACAAATCGCACGCCGCGTTCAACGAGCCGTCGTGCGATCAGGCAGCGAGTTCCATAATCTTGAGTTTGCTTTTGATCGATGCCGTACAGTTTGTGCGTCGCCGCTGTCTCTTTGGAAATGTCGAACGCTTCTTTGGCGGCGAGCTGCATCCGAGCCGCCAAATCGTAACTGGCGATGCGAGCTTCTAAATCAGTTTCGTTAGGATGAGCATCCGAATAGGCTTCATTGACTCGTTTCAAAAACGCGAGTTGCCTTTTTTGCGGACTGCCGGCAAGATGTTTGGGAGGATCCAGATTGAAAATTCTCGGTGTGGTTGGGCGAACGACGGTGCCTTGATAGATCGACGGAAGTTTTCCGTTGTTCCAGTTTTCGCTTCCGAGTAACGGCAAGCCGCGTGGATCGGTCAGTGCAACATACGCAGGTAAGTCTTGCGTTTCGCACCCAAGCTGACTGAGCAGCCAGCTCCCCAACGTCGCTCGACCAGACACAGGATTCCCAGTCGTCATGGCGTAGTTTGCCGGAACGTGGTTGTTCGCGCCGGAATGCATCGAACGGATTAGCGTGATGTCATCGGCAATTCCGCCGAGATTCGGCAAGAGCTCCGAGAGCTCCATCCCGCATTTTCCAAAGCGATGAAACTTCCAGGCAGGCCCCATGATCTCGCGGCTGGCCTGAGCCGGATTGTCGAACTTCAGGTCTCCGGAAAAGTTCTGCCCGTTGCGTTTGATCAGCTCCGGCTTTGGATCAAAAAGATCAATCTGACTTGGACCGCCCAGCATGAACATCGAGATCATCGCCCGCGCTGTCGCTGGCTGCGGCGATTGCTTGGGCTGGAGATCGAACGTGCGAGGTTCTAGTTCAGGCTTAACCGGCGCATTATTTTGGGAATCATCCGCTGTAACTGCACGATTCGCGAACCATGCCGCTGCAATCGAACCAACATTAAGCGCCGACGTATGCAACATGTGTCGCCGAGAACAAAGTTGTTGCTTTGCCATTGAAATTTCCAATTGATCAATGTAGTCCTGCGACTCCGCTCGCAGGTCTCGGCGAATAAAATCGCGAAAGTCCGCGAATATTCGATAGCCGGCCCGCGAAAACTATCGCGAAATTCCATCGTATGTAATCATGTGCCCTGCGAACGGAGTCGCGGGACTACAATTAGTCGACTTAGTCTAAATACAAAAAACGATTCGACGCAAACAGCGTTTGACACAGCGTTGCGAATGCCTGCCTGGCAAGTTGTTCGTGTTGCCCTTTGGCTGACTGCTTCGCTTCGTCGTTGTTCGCTGACAAATCCTCGATCTGTTCTCGAACAAACTGCTGACACATTGCCACTTCATAGTTCGTTGGCGATTGAGCAAACAATCGCACGAAAAGGTCCTCTACGTGTCTATCCTGGACTGATTCATCATCATTCAAGATCGACGTAGCGATTTGCTCAGACGCCTCCACGATAAATTCGTCGTTCAAAAACCACAGTGACTGCGTTGCGACGGTAGATGGTCGCCGCACGCTGCAGTTCGGGTTCATCACTGGCTGATCGAAAGTCTTGAGCGTATCAAGCGGGACGCTGCGATTGGTTTCGATGTAGGCGCTTCGTCGGTATGCATCCGCGTTTGCGCGATCGACGCCAGCTTTCAATCCGTCTTTGATCAGACGTTTTCCGATCACCGTCTTGCCAGCCGCGTCTACGGTAACGGGCGCGCTCGCCCCGCCGAGTTCGCGGTTCAACTGGCCGCCTGCAGCGAGAATCGCGTCACGAATCGCTTCGGCTTCCAGGCGACGCAGATTCATTCGCCCGAGCAGTTCGTTTTCTGGATCGATCGCGTCCTGCTTTTCGGTTCGACGTGAACTTTGCCGATATGTCGTCGACATCAGAATCATGCGGTGAAGTCGTTTTTGACTCCAACCGTGACGGACAAAATCGTCGGCGAGCCAATCGAGCAATCTAGGATGTGTTGGTTTCGATCCGGCCGCTCCAAAATCGCTTGGCGTGTCGACGAGCCCTCGGCCAAAATGATGCATCCAAATTCTGTTGACGAAGACTCTGGCTGTGAGTGGATGCGTTCCATCCGTGAGTTTTTCCGCGTAGGCGAGACGTCGCCCGGTCGTCGTGAGCTGTTCATCGTTCACAGCAATCTCGACACTGCGACCATGTCGATTGAGGACAAAGACTTCACCGGGCGTAACTTCCTGTTTTGGAATTTCCGGATTACCACGAAAGAAAACGGTGCTTGTCGGCACGACATCGGGCTGTTCGGTCGTGACCATAATTTGGTGCAATGGTGGTTTTGTCGCACGGATCTCGGCGATCGCTGCCAGCTCTTTCTCAAATTCGCGATACGACTTCGAATCGTATTCGACCAACAATCCGCGGATCGTGCCAATCGGTTTTACCATCGGATAAAGATCCAGCAGCTCTTTTTGGCGTTGAGTTCGATCGTTTGCAGAAGCGAACAGTGCTTCACGCGTCGCCTCGCGATCAGGTTCTGGCACGTCCGTGATTTTCTCATCTTGAATGCGTTTGCAAACGGCGTCCCGACGTTTGTTCAAATCGTCGTCGAGTGCTTTGGCTTTGGCTTCAATTTCGTCACGCTCTGCTAAAACCGATTGAGGCGTAACATTCACCAAGCGAGACTCCGGTTGTCGCCAGTTGGTCAGATGAAATGCGGGATCAAAGATGGCTCGGAACTGATAGTAATCGTCGATTGCGATCGGATCGTATTTGTGATCGTGGCATTGAGCACATCCGACGGTCAATCCAAACATCGCAGTACTCACGATGTTGATCGCGTCGGCAACAGCCATGTTGCGATCGGCCAACGTGTTGGAATCCTGAGTCGCGTCGGGGCCCATTCGCAAGAAGCCTGTCGCCGTCAAGAGTTCCTGTGCGCGGTTTGAATACTTGGTCAACTCGGCCTCTGAATTCCGTCTTTCGAGTTCCAATAACTCGTCGCCCGCAATTTGTTCGACGAAAAAGTCATTTACCGGCTTGTCGGCATTGAACGCATTGATGACGTAATCGCGATATCGCCAAGCGTGCGGGCGTTTGCGATCGTTTGCGGGGCCTCCATTCGATTCCGCATATCCCGCGACATCCAGCCAATGCCTTCCCCAGCGAACGCCGAACTCGGGCGACGCCAACAGACGATCGACGAGTCGTTCATACGCATCGGCAGATTGGTCGCTGATGAAAACTTCAATTTCATCGGATGTCGGAGGAATCCCCGTCAAGTCAAACGTGACCCGACGAACGAGCGTTCGGCGGTCGGCTGACTCAGAAAAGTGCAATCCTGCGTCTTGCAGTTGTTCAGCAACAAATGCGTCGATTGCGTTGCGGATTTCGTATTCGTCAGAGACCGCGGGAACGGCGGGACGCTCAACAGGTCGAAACGCCCAGTGGTCGAGTTCTTCCAACGTGAATCGAGCTTCATTCACATCGTCCGGTTCGGGCCGAGCGGTTCGAGCTCCTTGTTCGATCCATTGCTGCACGGTTTGCTTTTCGGCGGCGGTAAGCTTCTTGTCACCTTCCGGCATTTCGTCGCTTGCGATTCGATCCCAAATCAGACTTGCAGTTAAATCGCCGGAGACAACGGCGGGACCTGAATCGCCTCCTGCGAGCATGAGTCGCACCAGCCGTAAATCCAATCCGCCTGCGTTTTCTTCTTCTTCGCCGTGACAGTGAAAGCACGCCGCCTTGAAAATCGGGCGCACATGCTGTTCGTACGTTAGCTTCGCTGAGCTGGCTTCAGCCGCAAACAGTGAAACGCTTTGCAGCGAGAATACTGCGAATAAAAGAATTGCGGGACGAATGATCATTGGCGAGCCACCCAGAATTGCTAACCACGTGGAAACATGCAGGCTTGTAGGTTACCACGCTGCGCACCAGATTTCGACTCGGAGCACGAGCAAGCGTATCACAATTCCACTTGGAAAGATCCCTGTCGATCACAAGCGTTAAGCCGTATTGCCGCGCAAACATCGTGGCCTTAGCCACGGCTCTTTGACAGCTTCGCCAACGATGATTCCCCACAGAGCGAAATCTCCAAGGTTTCCCAATCGTGTCCGGCTTGACGGTTGGTCACCAAAGGCGCTCCAATCGTCAACGTCAAACAAGAACCAAATGGCGTAACACATCGGGTTCGATGACAAGTCTCGCAGCGGGGATCGCAAACTCGGAACTCCCGTTCGGTGACGGTTATGCAGGGGAACGTTCTGAACACACGGCCTATGGCCGCGCGACCCTACTCTGCCGCTTTGGCAAATCTGCCTTGGGTTTCGGGCCAGAAATCTCGGTATGGAACGACCTGCCTTGTCGCGGTCGGTAGATCAGTTGACGAAGCTCATACGACGACGCAACATTCTCGGGAGCAAGCCCGCAGCGATTGGGGTTCTTCTCAAGTGAAAGCAGAGAGTCGACGAAGGAGTTAAACCAGCGAGCCGCAGCGTCGGGTGAATACTCCGCGATCCAATCGGCGGCGGCGTTCAACTCCTGTTCAGCGCGCCTGAGCACAACAACCTGGTAAGTCATCCGTTTGTGAACCAGCCATGCCACGCGCGTATCTCGTCAGCCACTTCCGTAAGAGGCCGACCAACATCACCGGCTTCCATATCTCGGATGGCTTCGTGGACAGCCGCAAGATCAGCGTTGCGTGTAGCCAGAGCCCGGAGTGCGTCGGCAAGCAAGTCGTCTTCTGATTCATACTCGCCAGATGCCATCTGCTCTTTAACAAGTCGATCGATGTTTGGCGGAAACTGATAGGCCATGTGAAGCTCCTTTGCTGCCTCCATATTATCAACGCCGGGCCGAGTTGAGTCAAAGCCTCCCGAACCGATGCCAACCTGAATGCCAGTGAGCCCACGAGGATAATTGACCAGATCTGACGGCATCGAAATCATTGAGCCAAGCCAGAAACGCGTTCGTATGGTCGTCTTTTGTAAAACAAAGTGCTCAACGTCGACGATGGTTGCAGACAACTGGATTCAATTGTCGCGACAAATGTGCCTGAAAAACCGAAGATTGCCTGAGTATCCAAAGCTAATTACACTAAGCGGTTTGGCTGTTTTCGTGATCCCGACCAATACAATAATCTGCGTTCTTAGGTCATTCGGTGCGCATCAGCGTTTTACGACCTCGAATGATTCATGCACATGAAGATCTCAATATTCACGTTGGTAGTTGCTATCCACTTTCTATTCGTACTTGGCTCGGCCAACGCAGCTCTAGTCCACGGCCTTATTTCGTATTGGGATTTTGATGGCACGTTGATAGATTCCCAGGGCGGTTACGCAACAGCTCACAATGGCGGCACTCCTGCATTTGCCGCCGGTCAAGCGGGATTCGGTTTAGCTGTTGACCTTGACGGCATTGATGACTACGTCGATGTCACCGAAATGAATCAGTACGACTTCGGCAGTATGGGCAGCGGATTTTCTGTTTCAGCTTGGTTTAAGGTTGATGGTTTTACGAAATCCTGGCAAGCGATTATTGCCAAAGGTGAGGGTAGTTCATGGCGTTTAGCTATATTGACATCGCATTGCTTATGGCGGTGTAAACCACCGCCCGCAATCTAGATCTAGACGAATCGTTCGTGTCGTCGCATGCGAAGTTGCGCGAAGGCCGAAATCAACAGCGGGGGAAACGACCTATGCGGATAGCCACGTCCGGCTATCCTCCGAAGTTTGACACAGCGCCTCAGCTCGTCGCGCATCTGCGAGCGGTGAGATAGACCGCTGAAGTTGCGCAGTCAGATCGACGACGAATGTAAACAGGGACGCGGTGGTTTTCACGAAAAGCAGAATGTTCCCTTAGCGTGCGCCTTAGTACACCAATGGCACCAACCGATTCCGGTACGGTCGGTGCCACGGATGCCATCTGCTCGTTGGATCGACGCTAACAGCCGACGGCTACGGCGCAATTGATGCGGCCAAGGTTTGGCTGTCGGGCTCTGCTGCTTCTTCGCGAGTGCGGCGAGCTCGGGCAACGCCGGTTACGTCCGTAATGATTTCATTTACCGCAATTATCAGGTCATCTAACGTCTCCAAATTTGTTTTTGCTTCGCTGCGATCCTCGAGTTTTTTCAGAACATCAATCGTTCCCAACAACGTATCTACGTTGCGAATCAGGTCCGACCGAGCCTCGCGGACTGCTGGGGTGTCGTCATCGGATTTGGCCTGCGCTTTGGCCTTCATGACTTGCTCGAAGGACGATTGTGCGTCACGCAATTCCTCAAACCATGCGCCTGCACCGATCGTATCCAGTGCTTGCTGTGCCTCCGGCTCCGATAGCTGCTCGATCAACAGTATCATCTCAGCAGACTGGTCGGTGTAGCCTGATCGATATGCGGTGAGACCGTGATTCACGAAGAGTTCGTAAATTCGCGTTCCCGCCGCAGACAAATCGGCGACAGGCCGACTTGAATACGCTTTCGCGAAATCGCGTAGCGCGATAAATGCCTGATCGCGAACTTCGTCGCGTTCGGCAAGTTGCGCGGTGTATTCGCTCGCGGACAAACGATTCAGCGCAGCGTTTACTTGTTGAATATCAAGACGCACGGCTTCCGCGGCGTTTTGAATGCTCGGCTCTGTCGGCAATGCCTCTGTTACAACGTCCAACAAGCGCTGAGCAACCACGGTCAATTCGGTGTTCTGCAAATAACTGGTTTGTAGGTTCTTGATCATGATGATCTCCAAATAAGATGCTAAATGGGTGGTCTTATTACGGGAGTCGGATGCATTCGAGTCGCCGGTGAAACCAGGTGTGGTATTCCGCTCGCGTTGGATTACTTCCCGACTACCGGTGTATATAGCACCGTCGTTGGAGCGAGGAGCGAACGTTGCGAGGAGTTTGGCTTCAAACAGATGAGCTGGACTAATAGTTGCATTGGGCTAACGTCTTTGGTGTAGCTCTGTCCCGTTGGAGGCTGTGCAGCTTAGCTCTTGCCCCTTGCTTCACCCTCCCTTGAGGGAGGGTCGGAAACGAGCGGTAGCAAGTTTCCGGGGAGGGGCCTTTTCATGAACTACGTTC
>JAGQPC010000461.1 GCA_020426925.1 Planctomycetales bacterium
TCATCCGCGGCCTCCATGAACGCGTAGATTTCGATCGTCTCTTTAGCACTAACCGGCGGCTCACCCGTTCGGAAGAATTGCACGATTTGCACGACCAACGGTTGGTATCCCGCGTAATCGCCGATCGGGCGACTCGCCTTGGTGCCAAACGCCGTTCCGCCGTAACCGCCTTTTCCAGACCGCTGTCCTCGAAACGTTCCAACTCGTCCACCGTCCCAAACGCCGACGACTACGTCGGCACCGTCCGTGGAAGTCCGCACGACACTTTCGCATCCGGTACCCATGACCGTGAAAAGAGTTTCAACGCCATGAATTCCATACCAGTAAAGATCTGGATGCGTTTTTTCTAAAGCGCATGGACTAAACGCGTCACAGCCGACGACTTCGCCGATGGCTCCATTGCGAATTTCCTGTGCGCCAGGTGTATACCGCAGCGATGAGGATGAAAAAATCGGCACGCCCGCAGTGTTGGCTTCTTTATAAATCGCGATCACGTCAGCGAGACTCGCCGCGGCCGGTTTATCAACAAACACAGGCTTCTTGGCCGCAAGCACAGGTCGGACCTGCTCAAGATGTGGGCGGCCATCGTTTGTTTCCAGAAGAACAGCGTCAACTCGTTCCAGAAGTGCATCAATCGACGAAACAATTTCGACGCCCAACTGTTGAATATCTTTTGTGTAGCCCGGTATGCGACTGACGCTTGATTCAATGTCCGCGCTTCCATGCGGGTAAGCTGCGACAACTTTGCAATTGGCAAGTTCGGGTGGAACGCCTCTCGAGTTCAGCAGCTTCGTGAACGCGATCGAATGAGACGTGTCGAGGCCAATAATTCCCACTCGGATTGGCTTGCCCGTTGCCGGCTCATCGGCTGGCAGAAGCGTCGTGAGAACTATCAGCGCGCAGGACACGGCAAAGCTAATCATGAGTTTGAATTGAACCACAGTAAGTTACCTTGTGAGTTTTCTGTTGGACCACGCTCGACACCGACTCCGAATACTTTACGGTTATCCATCCGGAAAGTGTAGTGGCTCGCGTTTTGCCGCTGCTGCGTGGGGATCTGATTGGTCGTTGCCGAACTGCACTTCAGGGATCTTTAGCAAGATCCACTACGTCCTAGCGAAGTGGCATTGGAAATTCGTGAGCAAAAGAGGCTCGCTAGCGTCGCCGTGCATGAGCATCTTAACTCGCTTTCAAGCCGTGTTCATCAATTACCGGAAGATTCCGTGGACGAATGATTCGACAAAATGTCAAAATCAAAGAACATGAAAAACATTTGGCCCGTAGAATCCCGGCGGCCAAAACCGGTAGTTGGATGTATCGGAAAAAATGCAACGAGGTAAAAGAAGAGATGGAATCTGAGAACAAGGCACACAAAGCAACCGCAAACCGAATCGCGCAAGGACTAGGTGTCCTATACCGTCCCGGCGGCGAGTTCGACATACAAACGGACTCTGTCACAATTGAGGTCGAAACGACTGCAACGGTTGCTTCTGCAATCGCTCGGCTCGAGCAGGCTCATGGCAAAGTCTATGTCGCTTTAACGAATCGAGATGGCGTCGAAGAGGCTCTGCGACTGACCGCGAACACTCGAGTCGGCGTTCTGGATTCAAAGGGCGAGGTCGTCCGCGAATGTGGCGAGCGTCATCAAACCTCCCAAAAACTAACGTAGTGGAAGTTGCCAAACTTTCTTCGCTCCAAGGGCGTTTGGGCGAACGGCAGAAGGGATTCTACCCGTAGACTCGCGGCTCCGCCCGCGAGTGCCAGCGATCGGAGTCGCTGGACTACAAACGGCTGGTAGACTTTTATCTGCAGACTTTCATTTCCTCAGAGACCCTGAGCAAGAACCACTACGGGCTCGCGTGCGAAGATTCTAAGTGGCGAAATCCGTGACCTATATTTCGGACGATAGGTTTTGTCGGCCCCGAATAAGTAGGTGTCATCGTGCATAACTGGACGTTTCTGCGGTTGATGATTATTCCGGTTTTGGCGTTTATCGCCATCTTCGTCGTCCCTGCAATCATTAACCATGAACCTGGAGCAACCACTTCCAACGAATCGCAAGTTGACGAGGTTGCCGAAGTCAAATCTACGGAACCAGAAACTTACGATCTGGCGACGCTGGAGCAATCGGCCGAAGGTCCTCGAATGTCGGAGGAAGAACGAGCAAAGCATGCAGTGGATGTCGCTAAGTACGAATTCGAAATTATCGCGCTGGCTCGAGGGTCTCAAGAAGAACAAAAGATCGCGATCCAAAAAGTAAAACAGTTCTATTCCGCAATTAATTCGAAGCCGGCGTGGTTCGCAGAGTTCGCACGCCCCATTCGCAATAACTTGCGAAATGAACTTCCAGGTTCCGCAGTCACCGCGATTGCTGAGGAAGCGGTAATCATGCACGGCTATAAAACGGGCGTCGTTTCCGATCGGATGGAAGCTCAATTGATCGCCTACGCGAATGTGTACGATGGCCAGCGCCCGATCAACTTGATTCGTCGAATCTCGAATGACCTGCTAAACAAAAACAAGACTCGGCAAGCGATTTCGTTTTTGAAACGTGCTCAGCGAGGCCTAACCGAAGGCACAGACAACCTCGCGATTCAACAACATTTGAAAATGGTGGAGCAGGCTTCGGTGCAAACCGCTCCTGTTCACGTCGGACGACGACCGACCCGAGACCCGGTTCGCGCAAAAGGACGACATGCGCACTTGGTCGGAACAAGCCCAATGATTTCAGGACCGACTGCAAGCGGCGGAACGGCATCGACCTATTCGCTGCGAGGAAAGGCGGTCGTCGTGCATGTGTGGGCGCCTTGGTGACGGGCCTGCGTAGTCAAGATGCCGCAGTTCGCGGCCGAAGCCAATGCGATTCGATACCAAGACAACGTTGAATTTCTCGGGATCTGCCTGGATAACGATCGAAAAGCGATTTCGAAAATCATGAAAAAGAACAAGGTCGATTGGCCGCAAATCGTCAGCGAAGGATCGTCTGGTTGGAAATCGTCGCTGGCGAAGCAGCTGAAGATTTCGTCCGTGCCGATGACGTTTTTGATAGGACCAGACGGTCGCGTCGTTGCCACGGACATTTCCCTGCAATCGGTTCATCAAATAGTCAGTGACTGGAATTAGGGGAACTGCGGAGTTTCTGGCTGTTACATAGTTTTCGTGGGTGGCCGGGGTCGAGCGTCAGCGAAGCCCCCGGAATTCGGCGCTGGGGGCTTCGCTTACGCTCGACCACCAGCCACCCACCGGCGCCATGTGAATCTCTGAGGAGACTGGGCCAGGAGGCAGTGTGCAGTTTGCGGCTAACCATCTTTGAGCAATCGCAGCGGATCGCGAGTCGCGATTGCTCGCGTGGTGCAGAACATTTCCCCAGCCGGATAACCAGCAAGCGAGCCGGTGTGCAATGCCGCGCCGCGAACTCGGTCGTAGATGTATTCTTTTTCTGGCGGGAACTGCGTTGCGTAGCAGCGAATGCTGTCGATCTTTCGTTCCAGTGTGCTCGAAATATCTGTAACGAAGTGCCCAGCGGCGGTAGTGCTTGTCGCCGGTTCGAAGGCAAGTTTGAAGTACAGCTGGTACGCGATCGTGTGAACCGGCAAGTTGTCGAACTCGTCATCCCATTTTGTGAGTCGCGAATAGAAAACTGCTGCGTCGGTGATCTGCATCGCCTGCCAATGATCAGGCGACGCCATCGGCGTTTTGTCTCCGAAACCGATCACCAGCTCTGGACGATAACGCCGAAATTCCTTGGCCAAAGCAACGCGAGCTTCGAAGCAATCGAACAAGCGACGATTGGGCAAGTCCAGCGTGATTCGCTTGTGCGCGCCGAGAACTTCGGCGGCTTGCTGAGCTTCCGCTAAGCGAACTTCAGGACCTGGCGATCGAGGCGTCGGCTCGCCATCCGTCAGATCGATGATTCCGACCGAATAGCCTTGATCGGCCAATGACGCAAGCGTTCCACCGCAGGCGATTTCCACGTCGTCGGGATGTGCTCCAACAACGATCACGTCAAGTTTCTCAGCATCTAGTTCCATAATTAGACTCGTCGAATTCATCTCAGGGCGTCTGGCGTCTGGAAAAACGGGAATCGGGCGATTTGAGCCCGGTGCTCGCATTAGTCGAAGAAGCCCGCAACAACGTGTTTATCGGAATTAACGGTACTTTGCGTCCTTCCTGACCAAGAGGGTGAGGATGTTTTTCCGCATGAATCATCCACGCAACCTACAGTTTTCCAGCTGGATCACGTTTGTTCCGGCAACTTGCACGGAGCCGCCAATCACCAATGGCCCATGTCGTTACGTCTCGCCCACCCTACGCAGCGGAAACCGTGGGAGAAGCAGTCGCCAACGAATGACCGCCAGAAAGTGCGTGGCCGTTCCTGCCGAAATCTCCCACCAAATAAGCCCCGACGCAACCCGTCCCACCGAAGTCGCTCGACCGACAGAAAACACGGTTGTCATTCCGATTTGAACGTATTCCCCCCCAATACTCTAGGCGTCTGACGGGATATCATGTCGTGCAGTTTGCCTAACTACTACAACGTGAACAGACGTTTCATACCAGGAGCACCCTAGCATGCTGACTCGCTTCGCAGCCAAGACAAGTATTCTCGCAGCCATCGTGTTTACTACCGCATACACACCGGCATTTGCACAGTCACCGCCCGGTCCGTCACGGCCGGAATTTCCTCCGATGGACAAAGTCTTGGAAGGCTTCAAACAAGTCGTTTCGACGGCGGACGGAAAACCATCGCTTTACACGCTGTGGGTGAATAACAAGACGAACCAGATGTACGCGGAGTTGCCTCGCAACTATGCATCGATGAAGCAGTTTATTGCCGTTACCGTTGCTAGTGGTGAACGCTACGCTGGTCTGCAAGGCAATGATTTTTATGTCTATTGGCGTCGTTACGACAACCGATTGGCGTTGATCGCGCCGAACGTTGATACCCGTTCGACCGGTGATGCCGAATCGAAGTCGTCGGTAGAACGGCTGTTCACAGATCGAGTTTTGCTTGATCTTCCAATCGTCACCGAGAACCCGAAAACCAAAGGGCCGATAATCGACATGGACGCTTTTCTGGTAGGGAACGCGAGCAGTTTCTTTCCTGGCGCGCGAGCCATGAATCCAAAACTGGCGTCGATCAAAGTCGCTAAGGCATTCCCGAGCAACGTCGAAGTGTCGTTCGAAATTGCTTCCTCGAGCGGACTGCTCAAGGAGCTGCACTACTCGATCAGCTCAATTTCTCCAAGCCCATCGTATAAGCCTCGCGCCGCCGATGAGCGTATCGGATACTTCACGACTTCGTACGTAGATCTAGGCAAATACGATTCGGACGAAAAGAACGTTCGATTTATCAATCGTTGGCATTTGGAAAAGGCGGATCCGTCGCTGAAGATGAGTCCTCCCAAACAGCCAATCGTTTTTTACATCGAACACACTACGCCGAAGCGATACCGATATTGGGTCAAACAAGGCGTGCTTTACTGGAACAAGGCATTTGAAAACATCGGCATTCGTGACGCGATTGAGGTCTATCAGCAGGATGCCGATTCGGCTGCACCAAAGTACATGGATTTGGACCCTGAGGACGTTCGTTACAACTTCATTCGTTGGCTGAATAACGATATCGCAACTGCCATTGGGCCGAGTCGCGTGCACCCGATGACTGGCGAAATCCTTGATGCGGACATCATTCTTACCGACGGATGGATTCGCGCTTATGAACGACAGTTCTCTGAATTGCTGCCAAAGTTGGCGATGCAAGGACACAGTCCTAATACACTCGCGTGGCTTAACGATCATCCCAATTGGGATCCGCGGGTTCTTCTCGCTCAACCGACCGAGCGTGCTCGTTTGATTCGGGAAAACCAGCTGGCACAACTGAAGCCGATGGCAGGTCATCCGATCGCAAATTCTGATCCCTCGATGTTGGGTGACGATCAGTTTGACGGGTTGACGGGACGGACGAGCCAAGTGAACGGCCTTTGCCTTGCGGCGGAAGGAAAGGCATTTGAACTCGCGATTCTGCGCATGCAGTTAGAACTCGCTGCAGCCACAGATGATGACGACGACAAAGACAAGGACAAGGACGACGAAGAAGAAGAGGACGAAGAGAAGGACAAGGACGGCGAGAAGAAAGAAGACAACCAAAAGGAAGATAAAGACAAAAAGGACGACGACAAGGAAGAAGAAAAGAAGAAAGAAGACGAAAAGGAAAAACCGCAAATCCTCGACGGGATTCCAGAAGACTTCATTGGTCCACTGATTTCCGACCTTGTCGCTCACGAAGTTGGGCACACCTTAGGGTTGCGACACAACTTCAAAGCTTCCACGATCTACACGTTGGAAGAAATCAACAGCCCCGAACTGAAGGGCAAACCGTTCGCGGGATCGGTGATGGATTACCTGCCGATCAACATGTACCTTCCCAAGGACAAGGAAGACAAGACCGAGCCTGACCACACAATGGTCGCGGTTGGGCCTTATGACATGTGGGCGATCGAGTATG
>JAGQPC010000462.1 GCA_020426925.1 Planctomycetales bacterium
CAGCTGGTCATGCTTTGGGTCAAGATTGTCGAGATCCCGATCGCGATCGTTGCCTTTATTGGTTTCTACACGCACAACCTGTGGCTGACTCTTGGGGCACTGTTGTTGCTGGCCGTTCAAAGCTCGTTTTTTGGCCCGGCCAAGTACGGTGTAATCCCCGATATTGCAGAAGACGAAGACCTCAGCATTGCCAACGGTCTGATGAACATGTTCACGAACGTCGCTATCATTATCGGTTCGCTGGTAGCGGGGCCGCTTAGCGATGCCTTTCACCCGAAACCGGCGGAAGATGGTTCTGTGGCGGAAGCGGTTTTGTGGGCACCGGGAGTGGGGCTGGTCGCCGTTGCGATCGCGGGCCTTATTTCGGTGATTGCTTTTCCAAAGGTTCCCGCCGCGAATCCGACACTGAAGTTCGATTGGAATCCTTTCAAGACCTATATCGAATCGATACGAGTCATGGCAAAAGGGCCGCTGCTGGCAGTTGTTCTAGCGTGGTCGGGCTTTTACATGATCGGGATGATGGCGTTACTGATCCTGCCGGAATACCAACAGATTCTCGACGTAAAGTACACGCAGACCAGCTACTTGCTGGGCGTTTTGGGAATCGCAATCGCGATTGGAAGCGTATCTGCGGGAAAGCTATCGGCAAACAAGATTCAGCCGTGGCTGATTCCGACTGGCGCGATCGGCATGACGGCTGCGTTCTCGCTGTTGGGAATTTTGCCGCCCAGTTACATGCAGGTTGCAGTTTTGATTTTTGCCGCAGGAGTCTTTGCTGGATTTTATATCGTGCCATTGCAAGCGTTGATTCAGCTGCTGGCGCCTGATGAAGAACGAGGCAGAATTATCGGAACGTCCGGTGCGATCTCGTTTTGCTTTAGCTCGGCAGGGTCGGCAGTCTTCTGGATCGCGAAGAATCCGTTGGGGATTTCAGCGAACAGGATTTTTCTGATATGTGCAGTGCTCGCTGCAGTGGGAACATGCTACGGAGTTGGGCAGCTAAAGCGAATGATGGCTGAAAGGAAAACGGCGCCCAGTGCGTAAGCGGGGTGACTTGACGCCAGTTTGTCGCAGTCGGATTCGAGCCGCTGCCGCGATTGAATTGATCGACGGAGAATCGCCCGCGAGTTTCAGTCAATCAGCTTGTTGATCGGGTATTCGACAATGCCAGCCGCACCGATTGCTTTGAGCTTGGGCACGATATTGCGAACGACCGATTCTTCCACAATGCTGATCACGTCGACCCAATCGGGATCGGACAACGCTGAAATCGTTGGCTTTTGAAGCGCCGGCAACAATGCGAGTACGTCGTCCAAATTCTTTCGAGCGACGTTCATCATTAGCCCCACTTTGCCTTCAGCCTGCAAACATGAAAGCAGCATCAGGGAAATATTGTCCAGCTTCGTTTTTTTCCAACCGTCCTCATATGCCTGCTTGTTGGCGATCAGTCGCGTCGTACTTTGCAGAACTTCATCCACAATGCGAAGATTATTTGCACGTAGCGAATTTCCAGTTTCCGTAACCTCGACGATTGCGTCGGCAAGTTCGGGCGGCTTAACTTCAGTTGCTCCCCAAGAGAATTCGACTCTCGCGTCAACGCCGTGTTTAGCCAGGTAGCTCTTTGTCAGTCCGACCGCTTCGGTCGCGATGCGTTTGCCATCTAGATCTTTCACCGATTGAACGGGCGAGTCGTTTGGCACACACAAGACCCAACGGACGGGGCGACGACTGACTTTCGAAAACAGCAGCTCGCAAACTTCGACGACATCGGCTTCAGTTTCGACTACCCAGTCATGCCCGGTGATGCCAGCATCGAGCACACCTTGCTCGACGTATCGAGCCATCTCTTGAGCACGGATCAGCAAGCATTCGATTTCATCGTCATCGATCGTTGGGAAATAAGAACGCGACGAAAACTTAATGTTGTAGCCAGCTTTTTCGAACAGTTCGGCCGTGGAGTGCTGCAAGCTGCCAGCAGGAATTCCCAATTTGAGTACGTTACGTTCGCTCATTATCTAGCTTTTCTTATAAACCTGATTCGGGTCAAAAACTCGCTCGCCAACAACGGTAGGTTCGTCCGCGTTCGGGACGACCTGGCGAAAGAAACAGCTGCGATATCCTTCGTGACACGCAGCCCCGCCAATCTGATTCACTTTGATTAACAAGGTGTCAGCGTCGCAGTCGAAGTAGATGGCTTTCACTTCTTGAACGTTGCCACTTTCCTCGCCCTTCCGCCACAAGCGGTCTCGACTGCGGCTGTAGTAGCACACTCGACCGGTCTTGAGCGTTTCAGCGTATGCCTCGTCGTTCATGTACGCAAGCATCAACACATCACCCGACTCATCGTCCTGTGCAATGACCGGAATCAAGTCACTCTTCGTAAAATCAGGCCCGTTCACGGCGGCCTCCTTAAAACTAATACCTCACCGCCCACTAACGTTGGGCTGGCGAAACGACTCACGCAAATACAAACCCGCCAGCATAGCAGGCCAAGCCAAAACGGCCAACGCACGGCACCGTTTAAAGTGACAAGGCAACCTGACATTGCTGAATGCTGTTCTTCAATCATTGCTCAGTATTAGAAATGGAGCGTCGTTTATGATTATAGAATTCGCGCAAACCGAACAACTGTCAGCAAAGTCCGCTTCAGCGACGCAGCTGTACACGCAAATTGGTGGGTGCGATGCTTCGCCGCGAAACCTGATTAACCCTGAATACACACGAGTCCCTACGATGTTCTGGAAAACAGTTATGCGCTTCGTTATTCTGCGTTGGCTGTCGATCATCTCATCGCTTGTGTCGTGCACAATCGCAGTCGGCAACGCCTCGGCCGATGTGTACCGCTTTGCGTTCGCCAGCGTTGGGACGTCGTACTCGGCAGCAATGTTTGCTGGCAGTCCTCTGATTGGGCTCGAGGTAACTGGAGCTCGGGTCTTGCTCGAGGTCAACATTGACGCTGGCGACGCGGCGAACTTTCTGACCGACCTCGCCATGCCAATCGAGCCCGATTTTGGCAACACCAATGTGGTCGTGTTGAACGGCGACGACATTGGCTGGACGGGAACAGGTTCGTTCCTCTACGAAATGGAAACTGACGAGTTCAACGGATTCTTGCGAGCCGGTCGTTATGGCGCGGCGACCTACGGCGAAGGGTATCAGGGAACGATCGTAAACGGCTACGTCGAAGTGGATGTTCCCGATTTCCTCATCGGCGATTTCAATACGAATCAGAAACTCGATGCTGCCGATATTGATTTGCTATCCGATCGAGTTCGCCTCAATGACTATTCGTTTTGGTACGACTTGAATTCAGATAACCTTCTCGACGACGAAGACCGAAGGATTTGGGTTGAGGAAAAGGCAGCGACCTATTTCGGCGATGCGAATCTGGACGGCGAGTTCAACAGCTCCGATTTCGTTACCGTTTTCCAGGCGGCCGAATACGAAGACGGGATCAAGAAGAACTCGACTTGGGCGACTGGTGATTGGAACGGCGACCAAGACTTTGATAGCAGCGACTTTGTGCTCGCGTTTCAATCCGGAGGATTTGAGCAAGGGCCTCGACCGGTCGCGGCGGCTTCAGTCCCAGAGCCAACGGGGAAGTTGGGTGTGGTGCTAGGACTGTTTTCCATTCTAGCCGTGAACACGGCGGCCGCACGTAGCCGTCGGCGTAAGCCGACGGGGAGGTGAGCTGTCATCCAGGGGCAGCCGCGACTGCGGCGGCAGCGGCCGCGAGTTGGCAAGTGTCGCCGCGTTCGCGGCTTGGCTCGCTCATCGGGTCAGCCACACGCTAACGCGTGCGGCTATGCGCTTCCGTCGCTTCGCGACTTGTTGCGACTCTGGTTCTGATTTGTCGCGGGAAACTTCTCCGCGATTAGCTGCTTGGCACGTTGGAAGTCGCTTTCGTTAAGCACGAAGCTAAGTTTCGAGTGCCTCATCTGAAATGTAATCTGGTTCTTTACGATTAAGCTTGCGTAGGCCGATTGGATTTCGCCCCAATCGATGAATTTTGCCAAGAAAACCACAATCCCGTTTTCACAGAACGAGATCGACGCGGCTCCGGAGAATCCCGTATACGCTCGCGAAAAATGAGAGATCGATATCCCCACACACATTGTCGCCACAAAAAAAACGCGTCGTCCTATATCTGCAATCAGAAAGGCTGAACAGTAAGCAAGCCACACAACCATGAAAACTGCGTACGCTGCGTCGAGAGTCCTCGCCGTTTTCTTGGTCAAGAGCTCATGGCCACCCATCACAGTAGCGGCAAAGTAACTGGGACCTGCCTTTCGTCTGATGCGGTTGCAGCGTGACGCCTGCAAAGCCGTCGCACTTAGAAAAACGATGACCTGAGACATTAGCACTCCGCCAAATATAGCAAGTTGGACCGCCGTCATCTGTCGTAGCCACGGCGTCATCACACCAGTGATGACTGCAGCGATCGCCGTCCACGTCAACAGCTTGTGGACGGTGTACTGTCCAAAATTCGGCAAGTCTATTTCGGCGGCTTTCGAATCTGCCAAATTCCGATCCCCACTGCTACAATCGTTTCACGAACTATCAGACCTATTGTACATAACGCGAGAATTCACGAATGAAAAAAGTAACGTCGGGCGGTGGATGGCCCGCGATTCAGTACACGCTGCAAAAAGCGAAAGAGGTCGGCGGCATTCGCAATCTTTGGAAAGCGATGCGTTCTAAAAATGCGTGCAAGACCTGCGCGTTGGGAATGGGTGGCCAGCGAGGCGGAATGGTCAACGAGAGCGGCTCGTTTCCCGAAGTCTGCAAGAAGTCGCTGCAGGCGATGGTCGCGGACATGCAAGACGCGATCCCGCCCGAATTCTGGGACAGCCATCCATTGCAGAAGCTTCGCGAAATGACTCCGCGAGAACTCGAAAACTGCGGACGTCTTGTGCAGCCACTTATTTGCAACCGAGACGAAGGGCGCTACCGCACAACGACCTGGGATGACGCGATTGAGCGAATTGCGAGCCGCCTGAAGGAAACAGCTGCAGACGAAACGTTCTGGTACTTCAGCGGCAGAAGTTCGAATGAAGCAGGATTTTTGCTGCAGCTGTTCGCTCGATTGTACGGGACGAACAACGTCAACAATTGCAGCTACTACTGTCATCAGGCGAGCGGCGTTGGACTCACCAGCAGCGTCGGTTCCGGCACGGCGACGATCGTGCTGGAAGACGTGGAACGCGCCGATCTCGTATTCCTGATTGGCGGAAATCCTGCGAGCAATCATCCCCGACTGATGACGACGCTGAAGAATATCCGCAACGATGGCGGCGAAGTCATCGTGATCAATCCGGTCATCGAAACCGGGCTCGTCAGTTTTCGAGTCCCAAGTGATCCCGTCAGTCTGCTGATGGGCACCAAGATCGCCACGCAATATGTGCAGCCGCATATCGGCGGAGACTTGGCGTTGTTGGCAGGCATCGCCAAGCGGATCGTTGAAATCCGTGCCCACGACGAATCATTTCTGGCGAACCATTGCGATGGACATGAAGCGTGGTTAGAGCACCTGGATTCACTGTCTTGGGCCGAAATCACCGCGAAGTCGGGAGTCACCAAACAAGACATCGATCGAATGGCAGACACGTACGCGAAAGCGCGAAACGTGGTTTTCAGCTGGACGATGGGAATCACTCATCATGCGAACGGTGTCAGCAACGTGCAGGCGATCGCGAATCTCGCGCTACTGCGAGGCATGGTCGGCAGGCGAAACGCTGGACTGATGCCAATTCGTGGTCACTCGAATGTGCAAGGCATCGGTTCGGTAGGCGTGACGCCCAAGTTGAAAGACGCGATTTTCGAAAACCTGCAACGCGAATTCGACGTCGAACTGCCGACCGGTCCGGGAATGGACACGCTCGCATGCATGGAAGCCGCAGCCGAAGGACGCATGAAAATCGGATTCTGTCTGGGAGGCAATCTCTACGGATCGAATCCGGATTCTGAATTCGCCGAGCGGTCTCTGAATGCCGTCGACACGGTTGTCTACTTGAGTACGACGTTAAACACTGGACATGCGTTTGGAACCGGAAAAGAAACGATCGTCCTGCCCGTGTTGGCCCGCGATGAAGAACCGCAACCGACGACGCAAGAATCGATGTTCAATCTGGTGCGACTGAGCGACGGTGGGCCGCGACGGCATTCGGGTCCTTTGAGCGAGGTCGAAGTTGTGGCTCGGTTGGCTCAGCAAGTGCTTCCCAACAGCCCGATTGATTGGCAGTCGATGCACGACACGGGAGAAATCCGAACCGCAATTGGCAAAGCCGTTCCCGGTTGGGAAAAGATCAAAGAGATCGACAAGACAAAAAACGAATTTCAAATTAGCGGTCGAACATTTCACAAACCGCAGTTCCCGACGCCATCGGGGAAAGCTCAACTGCACGTTCACAGTTTGCCGGAACTGCAAGGTGACGAAAACCGTTTTCGCTTGATGACCGTGCGAAGCGAGGGGCAATTCAACACCGTTGTCTACGAAGAACACGATCTCTATCGCGGACAAGATCGACGTGACATCGTGCTCCTGAATCCCAGCGACGTACAGCGTCTTGGACTTACGCACGATCAGCTCGTCACCGTGCGCAGCGAAACCGGATCGCTATCGAACATATTGGTGCGAGAGTTCGCCGAGATTAAATCAGGAAACGCGTTGATGTATTTCCCCGAGGCAAACCGTTTGGTGCCTCGCACGTCCGATCCGCAATCCAAAACGCCAGCCTTCAAAGGCGTCGTGATTTCGATCGAGCCATCGTGAAATCCTCCATGACGTAGTGGATCTTGCTAAAGATCCCTGAGGCAGAGACAAGAAAGTCTTTGTGGGAGGAGACGCAAAGACTAAAGAAAAACGCAGGGGAAGCATCGGGAAGTTTAGCAACTTCCACTACGAATAAATGTGGGTCAGTCGATATCGCTCACTTCGCAGTACAACGTGTCGGCGGCTTGCTGATCGAGATCTACCATGAACGTTATCGTGTGGTTGCCTGTTGTCAATTCAAGGACGTTGTTCTCCTGAATCGCGAAGGGCGAAGAATCGAGCCACATCTTTAGGCCGGCGGTCGAGTTTACGCCAAGCGATACCTTCTTGGGCTCGGCCGCTTCAATTCGAAACCGAACATATCGCCGAGACGTGTTCGGCGCGGGCGGCAGCGCAGAAAACGGGAGGCCGCCATGTACTCGGCTGTACGCGGGCTCCCAAATGAGGCTGGCACTTGTAAATCCGGCAACGAGTTGATCCGGATCAGCGGTGGCAGCGTGTGACGGCATCGGGTCGAGCACTTCCCACTCGCGGATGAAATGATCTTTTCCTTGCAGAAACGGGCCGGGCTTTCCCAATTGAGCAAGAAACCGCACGAGATCGAGAAAGTCTTGTCTCGATGTGAGCGCGACGACGTTCGAAGGCATCAGCGAGATTCCTGGAACAGCGTCCTCAATGTCTTCCCGCGCGATTCGAATTTCGTCACGAGTTAAATCTCGCAGCACGATTTCGGAATCGGACTCTTGAATCTTGATCCCCGAAATCACTTGGCCGTCGGCCGTTGTGACGGTCGTCGTTTCAAAGCCCTTTCTGATTTCCTTGCTCGGCAAAAGTATCGATTCGACGAGATACTCGATCGTTTTCTCAGGGCGAGTCTCACCGAGATCAGGACCAACATTGCCGCCGATGCCAGAGACAGAATGGCACTTCAGGCAGTTGAGCCGTTTGCGGTGAAAGACTTCTTCGCCACGAGCTGCGTCACCCAATTTGTTGACGTCGCCAATGAACTCAGCAAGCTGTTCTTGTGATAAAGCAGTGAATTCACCTATCGCGTTTTCGACATCCAGATCTGACGGAGGCTGCATCTCGGCGATCCACTGGCGAATGAGCGCGACGCCTTCCTCGTGGACGAGTGTCCGTCCGAATTCGGGCATCAGAATTCCGGCTTCTGTCGATTCGATGCGGTGCTGGAGAATCGATTCGTCGGGCTTGCCGGGAACGATGTCGTATTTTCGCCCCGCAGCTCCCCGTCCGGCTGCAACCGGTGTTTTGTAAACGCCGTACTGATACGGATCGGTCACGTTCGCCCACAGATAGAGCCCAGAGTTTTGCGCTGGACCACGAGGATTGTGGCAATGAGCACAATTGACTTCCAGCCACGCTCGCGCTCGCTCTTCGACACTTCCTGTCGACTCGTCGTCCCAGTCAGGCAATCGTGGAGCAGCGTCAGGGCTCGGTGCGCCGCTTAGGATTCCAAGCTGACTCCAATGTGCGAGTTGATTATTCACTCCGTGCAAATATTCAAAGTCGCGATTCAGATGTCTCGCCCGCAGCCCAATCGGTTCGAACTCGTCGTTTTTGTGACAACGCTTGCAATCGTTGTAATTCGGCACGACGTGCGTGTTTGATCGATTCGAGCCATCCTTGTGGACCCAAGAAACGTCGACCATTTCGCCCGCGAGCGCCAGAGTCGCGTCGGTTTGCTCTT
>JAGQPC010000463.1 GCA_020426925.1 Planctomycetales bacterium
TCTACGTCTATCACGAAATCGTGCATAACAAGTACGTTGTCGAGACTTTTAAAACGAAGGGGGCGATTTTTGTCGATGACCTCTCGGAAGTCCCGGAGGGCTCGTATCTGTTGTTTTCAGCCCACGGCGTGTCGCCTGAAATCCGGAATCTCGCGAAAGAACGCAAACTCTTCGCCATCGACGCTACCTGCCCGTTAGTTACAAAAGTGCATTTAGAAGCAATTCGCTATGCCAAGGAAGGAAATACGATCGTGCTGATCGGCCACGAAGGCCATGACGAAGTCGTGGGTACAATGGGCGAGGCTCCTGAGGCGATTGTGCTGGTAGAGACTGAAGAGGATGTCGCGAGCTTGCAGGTCAAAGACGAAAACAAAATCGCGTACCTGACGCAAACGACCCTTTCGGTCGACGACGCCAACCGAATCATCGATCGCTTGAAGGAACGCTTTCCCGCCATCCAAGGCCCGCCAAAAGCCGACATTTGCTACGCAACGCAAAACCGCCAAGAAGCGGTTCGGATTCTCGGAAAGGAAGCGGACGTCGTTCTAGTGCTCGGCAGCCAAAATAGCTCGAACAGCCAGCGGCTACGAGAGATCGCGGACGAAGAAGGAATCAGCGGCTACTTGATCGACGGCGCAAAAGACATTTCCTTGGAATGGTTTGCGAACGCAAAAACTGTTTTAGTAACCGCAGGGGCGAGCGCTCCTGAGCTGGTTGTCGACGAATGCTTGGACTATTTGCGACGCGAGTTTAATGCAACGGTCGAGGTGCGTTCGATCCGCGAAGAAGAAGTCCATTTTCAGTTGCCTCGCGAACTAAAAGAGTACTCCGCAAGCACCGGCGAATAGCGTTTCACGCTGATGCACAGCTTAGTCCGCTTTCTTTGTGATTTGCTCAATAATCGAACTAGGCACCGAATTGACATCGATGCCGGCAAACCTGAGCGCTGCGAAATACGACTCGGCGTCGTTCAAATTCTTTAGACTCGCTAAGTCCGTATCGACGGAACGCAAATCTTCGACGTTAACGCGCCGAGTCGCAACTTTGTCGAATAGAAACACTGGCCGAAACTTGTTTTTGTTCAGTAGCTCACGAACGTCCGACGCAACGCGAGTTCGGTAAACTGCGGCGAGCGGATGATGAAACTGATCGTCAACCGGAACGACGACGTCGACGTCTGGTGTCAGCAGTTCGAAAAGCCTGGAGGCAAATTCGGGCTGCAACAGAGGCACGTCACAGCTGGTCACAAAGACCGCTTCAATCCCTTCCGGCATCGCCGCTAGTCCGGAATGAATCCCCTCCAACGGCCCTCGGTTTTTCGCGCAATCATAAGCAAGCAGCACGCCATGAGGCGGATCGACCACTTGATCAGGATCGGCCATCACGAGGACCTGAGCTGTCGAAATGTCGCAAGTAATCCTCACAATTCGATCAAGTATTCGCTCGGGCCCAAAAGGCAGACGCCATTTCGGATAGCCCATTCTGGAACTGGCGCCGCCGCAAAGAATCACGGCCCCGCGGGCATGGGTCATCGGCATGTGTAAGCCTGCATTATCGATACAACTGGTGTCTGTAGCCGACGAGGCCGATGCGACTCACCGGCCAATCGCCATTTCAGTTTACCGCAGTGAGCTACGTTTGTTCAAACACCTAGCCCCCCGAGTCGCAGGACGTTTACGCCATGAAAAAGACAACGCCCATCACGATCACTTGCATGCTGATTTCTGCCCTGGCTTATCAGGCAGTTGCACAACAGCAAAGCAATCCAAGACACGAATCTTTGCCTCCATTAATGCGAGCACTCGATCTGGACACGGACGGAGTCCTTTCGTGGGAAGAAATCAACACGGCATCTCGCGTTTTGAAAAAGCTCGACAAAAATGGCGACTTCAGGTTAACGCTTGACGAAGTCGTGCAGACTCCGCCTAAACCAAATCAGCGTCTGACGAGGTATATGATGAAACAGGACGCCAACAATGATGGAAAACTCAGTCCTGAAGAGCTCGGTGATCGCTACAAGGAGATGTTCGAATACGACAAAGACCAGGACGGATTTCTCTCATCAAAAGAAATCCTCTACGCCGTCGACAAGTACTCGAGCAAACCGGTAGGAGCTCCACAAGGCGATTCAGGGCCAGCCGGGAAATAGCGTCGGCGATGCGAATCGGCTTGTTCTGTGAGACGCGATTGAATTCAATGCTTTTTGTCCGCACGACGGGCTTCTAGTCCGTCGAATCTTGCGTGGCGGGGTCGGCGGACTGGAAGTCCGTCGTACGGTCACGCGACGTTTTATCGGTCGATTGTTTCTCGCGCAAGATCGCCGCAATCTTCTCTGTGATCCACGGATCTGGAATTTCGCTCTTTTCAGTGACCAACATCGAAAAGTTGTCGGCCATGATTTCTTCTGGGTGAATGACGTAATTTGTGTTGCGACCGATTTGCTTGTGAAATGTATTGTTGCTCGGAGCAATGAAAATGGGCCGGCCGTTGTCATTGATCTTCGCTGCAACCTGCTCACCTGCCTGCGGGGATTCGATCGCGATTAAATCGAACTTGAGGAACTTGAACATGTTCCCAGGTTCGAAATTCTCGACCGACAAATACGTGACAGGAACTATGTTCACTGATTCGTCGTCCTGCTCGATTTGCATGAAGTGTTCTAGAATCGGCGCGTCAGGATTCGTCAGGCGTCGAGCCGCAAATTTCTCGGGTAACATCAACACGCCACATCGTTTGAAGCCGATGATTTGAAACAGCTTGTCACGAGTGTCCGGATTTGTTCGACTGAACACGTGGAACAGTTCGTGAGCGATCAGCGATCGCAAACCTTCTGGTGGGGTTTTCAACACTTTCGCTGAAAACACGACAGCGTTGCCACGGCAGTACGCGGCCCCGCCTTCCTCGTTTCCCGTCGTCTTGATGAATTCGATTTTCGACGGAAACTTTACATGCAGCTTTAGCTTCTCAATCGCGGCTGCAAGCGACAAAATCTGCGTTCGACAGACTTCAATTTCGTTTTCGTTCCAAGCGACAGCCTGCTCGCTCGCAAATGCCAGCAGCTCCATTTCGGACACCGGTTTTTCCGATTGCAATCGAATCTGCCGCTCGAGCCCAGCCGTGGCTTTCGTAAAAAGATCCGGCGTTTGCAGACGAATCGCCGCATTCTCCGCGGACAGGAATTCAATTGTGCAATCGTTGCCGAATTCCACGATTTCGGCCTTCGCCCGACCGCAGAAGAAATGACAACTGGCAATCGTCACGAGAACGGAAAGTAGGTATTGCTGTGATTTCATGATCGTTCAATCAATAGATTGGCGGCGGAAGGCTTCTTCGGATCCAACATCAGACGCGTTATACTTGCGTTCTAGCACGGAAGCCACGCCGTGAACCACACTGCAGTTGCAATTCAGAGCATTTCATGAGCTTAACCATTCGATTCACCGCTGATACTCATGTTCCCGTCGAAGTCGAAGGCATCGTTCCAGACGTCGTACGCGACATGTCAATTGATGACATTCGTTCGATCCAAGCGTTTCATGGAAACGAGAAAATTAAGTTCGGAGATTTCTTCGACGTCGACGGGGATCCAACCGACGGAGTGATGGACTGGCACGGCGATCTGAAAGGCGTTCATTGGATCGGCGCGAAGATGAAAACTGGTCGCATCCACGTTCACGGTTGCTGCGGCCGACATTTAGGGAGCGAAATGTCGGGCGGGGAAATTCACGTCGATGGCGACGCCGGAGATTGGGTTGGAGCTGAACTGCACGGTGGTTTGATCCACGTGAAAGGCAACGCCGGACACTTGGTTGGCGCAGCGTATCGAGGCAGCGCACGCGGAATGACTTCCGGGACTATTTTGGTTGGCGGCAACGTCGGCAACGAGCTTGGTCACACAATGAGGCGAGGTTTAATCGCAGTCGCTGGCAATGCAGGCGATCTAGTCGGATTCAATATGCTCGCCGGAACGATCCTGGTTTTTGGCGATTCAGGAATCCGTCACGGAGCCGGCATGCGACGCGGGACGATCGGCCTGTTTGGTGCATGTGACCGAGATCCGCTTCCGAGTTTCAGTCCAGGCTGCGACTTTAAACCGCCGGCTTTGAATCTGATTTTTCGACACCTGGACGAGTTAGGATTTCAGACCGATCCAGTCTTCCGCTCGTGCAGTTATCGGATTTTCCACGGCGATCTGATTGAAGGAGGGCGCGGGGAAATATTTATCCCCAAGATTGCTGGCTAGTTTTCGAATCGCAGGGACGTTGCAATCGCACATCGCACGCCGACTTCATAGACGGACTTTCACATGGCGAATACAGATTCTGAATATGTCATTTCAGTGCGAAACGTCAGCAAACGGTTCAAAACAAAAGTTTTCGGCGGACACATTCACGCGCTCAAGGGAGTTTCGCTCGACGTAAAGCCCGGAACCATTTTCGGGCTCTTGGGACCCAACGGAGCGGGCAAAACAACGCTGGTCAAAATCTTGCTAGGCATCATTCGTCACTCCGATGGCGAAGCGAAATTACTAGGTCTCAAACCGGGCGACAAGAGAAGCCGCAGAAAAGTCGGCTACTTGCCCGAACAACTGAAGCTCCCGCCGCACCAAACGGCTTTAACTGCGTTGGAGTATTACGGACGCCTCAGCGGAATGTCGCACTCAGAAATTCGTGCTCGGCGAGGCGAAGTCATCGACTTGGTCGAGCTAACGGGGCGCGACAAGGAATCGGTCAAGCGGTTCTCGAAAGGCATGCAGCAGCGTCTCGGTCTCGCGCAAGCTCTGCTGCACAATCCAGAAGTGCTCTTCTTGGACGAACCGACGGACGGACTCGATCCCGTAGGTCGATCCCAAGTTAGAACGATCATGAAGCGGCTGAAAGAACAAGGGCGAACGGTTTTCGTCAACAGCCACTTACTGCAAGAAGTCGAATTGGTCTGCGACGAAGTTGCGATTCTTGACAAAGGCTCGCTGAAATACGTCGGCGTGCTAGATGCACTTACGCCTTCGGACGACACGACCATCGTCGTCAGGCTAACTGGAAAAGCGGAAGACATGGAGACTGCCGCGACTCACATTGACGGCGCAGTCGTCACCACTTCGCAAACGGGCTCGGTTTTGACAGCGCCATCTTCAAGTCAGTCAGATACCGACCGCATCGTCGACACGCTTCGGCAAAACAATCTTGGAATTGTGCAATTAATCCGACAGCGTCGAACACTCGAAGACGCGTTTCTGGATTTGATTTCGCAAGGTGAGGCGTTGGAGGCCGAGTTAGTATGAGACCGTATCTCGCAGTCATCAAAGACTCGTTTCGTGAAGCGATTGCCTCGCGGATTCTGTGGATCATGCTGCTGATCATTGGCCTGCTCCTGGCTGGTGCGGCGCCGTTTGGCCTTAAAAAATCTCTCGCGTATCGTGTGATGCGCGATGAGCTTCGGCGCGTCGACGAATTTGCAAACCGGCTGACTCGGTCACCTGCTCTGGAAACAGATGCTGCAATTCGTCATGTCGTATCGTTGATGGACATGGATAAGATTGACCAGCCAGAAGTGCGACGACACAATTTTCTGCTGCGGATGCAAATCGCTGAGCAACTGACGAAAGCGATTGAAAACGATGACTTCTACGACGAGGCCGCGTGGAAGGACGTTGAGCTGAAAGAAAACGCTCAAGAATTGCTGAACCTAGGCTCTCGCCGGTCCGAAGAAGAAAACCTGCGATTTCACCGATTGGCGCTTGAGTCAATTTTCAAACGTTACATCCAGTCGGCACGCGACGACACGATATCGCTCAACTATGCCGGACGCGACATTGGACTTCCTGCGCTACCAGCCAAGCAGGTTCGTGAAACCATTCGCGACGTTCTGACCGGATTTGTCAGCTTTCTAGCCGGCTCGATCGGCGTGTTCGTTGCTGTCCTCGTCACGGCCTCCGTCATTCCCAACACCTTCGACTCTGGTTCGGTCTACTTGCTGTTGAGTAAGCCGATTTCTCGACCACTGCTCTATATTTCAAAATTCATCGGCGGATGCTCCTTCGTCATTATCAACGCTTCATTTCTGGTCGTGGGCGTGTGGCTTCTGGCTGGCGTTCGCCTGGGAGAATGGAATCATCGACTGCTACTTTGCATTCCAATCTTCTTGTTTTTGTTCGCCGTTTACTATTCCGTATCTGGACTCGCAGGACTCGTTTGGCGGAACACGATTGTTTGTATTGGTGTGACAGTCATGTTCTGGTTGGCCTGTACCGTCATCGGAACGACGAAGCAGTTGGTCGATGTTCTAGTTCACGAGCCTAGTCGAGTGGCCGCTGTCACACGGACAAACGCCGGTCTATTCGCAGCGACCAACAACGGATCGCTACAAGTCTGGAACGAAGACAAGTCTGACTGGGACGAGGTGGTGACGGTTCCTCCTGGTCCTCCCGGAATGTTCAATCAGCCGCTCGTGCCGGTCGTCGACGACCCCAAGAACAACCGGACGCTGCTAATCAAAGATCGAATTCAGCTAACCCAATATGCCGACGGCAAAACAACTGTTTACGAAGGCTTTCCAACGTCGGTAAAAAAACTTACGGTAGACGGCGATGGCAGCGTGTTGGCTATCGGAAGCGAAGTGTTTCGAATCAGCGATGAGCTTGTCCGCCAAGGCCCGACTGAGCAGCCGAACATTTTCGGCTTCAAACTACCGGCGCTGCCGAAGACGAAAAAGAACTTCGAGCAGGTTGTCGTCACCAGTGGCGGCGACAGTTTTACAGAAAAGGTCCACTTAGATCTTGGTGATGCTGACGTCGCGATCAACACAACAAAAAAAACTCTGGTGGCGTTCGACAAAGGCGCAATCCGCGTCTGCAGGCAAACCGAGAACGGCTACGAGCAATCGGCACAAAGCCAAACGGTGGACGAAGAAGAGGGCCTTCTGGCGACGGCCGGCGATTACATCGTGGTCGCTTTGTCCAGCGGTGCGATCCAGCTGATCTCTCACGATGATCTTGAAGCCAAATCGGAATTCAATCCGTTTGGCCAGAATCAACCTCGTGCGGTCTACGCGTCGGCTGATGGCCGTTACTTTGCGGTGCTGTTCCATTCTCGGCAAGTGTGGCTGTATGACGCTCAGGATGGTAGAGATCTTTCAGGAAAAGTGCCTCGGCAAAAATCGATTTCAGGATTTGGAATCGCAAACGCGGAAAGCGGTCCGACATTGTTGGTAGTCGATCGAGTCAACCGAGTTACGGAATACTCGCTGCCCAATGTTGACCGCGTTTCGACCAAGGCAGCGGCAGGCTCGTTTGTGCAAAATCTGTCGTGGTTTGCGGTCGATCCCTTGTACAAAGTCTTCCCCCAGCCTACGCGTCTTGACGAAACCGTAAGCTATCTGATGACGGGCAAGTCGGCCGTCAGCATCAACGGTGAACAGTCTCTTTCACGAGCTCAGTACACGTTCGATCCATGGGCTCCGGTCTGGTCGAGTGCCATATTCATGGCAGTTATGGTCCTCGCCGGATGTATCTACATCTATCGGCAAGACTACTGATCGCGTAAACGTGCCGTCCGTGTTATGTTGTCTGCGAGCGCGACGTGGCAGATTCCGCGGCCGTTCGAGAAACCAAGGGACGGGGGCCAGTTAGCGGCACTACGTGAGCCGTATTTGCGTCCGTTGTTCCCGCAAAACACTGCGTGGCTCGCGCCGCTCCGTTAAAGAAGACCACCCGATTGGCAAGCAAAATGAGAGACTCACGGATCGACCGGTTGGCTGAAATCTTGATCGATCACAGCTGCCGAGTGCAAAAGGATGAAAACGTACTGATTGAAGCAATCGATCTGCCCGATCCGTTGTTGGTGTGCCGACTGATCGAACTGACGGCTGCTCGAGGAGCACGCCCATTTGTGACCTGGAAGAACAACACGATTCTTCGCAGTCTCTATTCCGCAGGCGTCGAAGCAGCTATGGAACTGACGGGTGAACTCGAGGCACAGCGCATGTCAAAAATGAACGCCTATATCGGCATTCGTGGCGCCGCCAACAGCAGCCAGTTCGCTGACGTTCCACAGACCAAAATGGAGCTTTACCAAAAGAAGTGGTGGCATCCAGTCCACAGTGAAATTCGAGTCCCCCAGACCAAGTGGGTTGTTCTTCGCTACCCGACCGATTCGTTTGCTCAAGCAGCGGAAATGAGCACTCAAGCATTCGAAGATTTCTACTTCGACGTGTGTACGACCGACTACGTCGCGATGGCGAAGGCACAAGAACCGTTGGTAGCGCGCATGCAAGCGACTGACCACGTTCGCATCGTGTCGCCAGGAACGGAACTTTCATTTTCGATCAAAGACATTCCCGTCGTGCCGTGCGCGGGAACCTGCAATATTCCGGACGGAGAAGTATTTACCGCTCCCGTTCGCGATAGCGTCAACGGAACGATTCGATACAACACAAAATCGCGTTATCAAGGAACCGTCTACGACCAAATTGAATTCACGTTCAAAGACGGAAGAATCGTAAAAGCAACCGCGAACGAAACGGAAAAGATTAATGCGGTACTCGATTCAGACGAAGGAGCTCGCTACATCGGCGAATGGTCGATCGGATGCAACAATCATGTGCTCCATCCCATGCTCGACACACTCTTCGACGAGAAGATCGGTGGCTCGATGCACCTGACTCCGGGCCAAGCGTACGAAGACGCCGACAATGGAAATCGCAGTTGTGTTCACTGGGACATCGTTCTTATCCAACGAAGCGACTATGGCGGGGGCGAACTTTATTTTGATGGCGAATTGGTCCGGAAAGACGGCCTATTTGTCGTCGATGACCTCAAGCCGCTGAACGACGGGCTTTCCGTTTAGCGACTGTATTGAAACTGGAAAGATACTATGCAATGCGTTGAGCAAGACATTGTCGAAGCGGCTCTGACGACGACCGCTAAACTTGATCCGGACTGCGCTGCCGAAGCGATGATGGCGTTCGCAAATAGCCAGCCCGATATCTTTGCATTCGAGATGGCGTTTACGGAAGAACTCCGCGATGAAGTTCGCGAAATCATGATTTACCTGCTGTTTGTCGTCTATCGAGCCTTTGAAATGACGGCGACAGAGCCAATACCGAAAATCGACTCTGATGACATTGTTGCAACGTACGAAGAGAACCAGGAGTTCGTTGTTGGATTGGACGAACATGATGAATCATCTTTCGAACAACTTGCCCAATCAGAGACCGCAAATCAACCGAATCTGTTTGTCTATATCACCGAAGCGTTGGTCGATGAAAACAGTGAAGACGACATTGAGCTTGATGACCAAGAATTTGGCGAGATATTCATGATTCTGAAAACCGTGATCGACGTTGTTGACGCTGCGACGAATTAGCTACACTTCGGTTGCGTGGAATGCTGTGACTGAGGACCGGCATGGACCAACAGCTAAAATCTGATCGACAGTGGCCAAGACCTGATGCACCTTGGAAAATGCGCATGAGCTGGCATGATCTGCTGTTCATGCATTGGTCCGTCCCTGCCGAAGCGATCCGTGCACTGGTACCGGAACCGCTCGAAATCGACACTTTCCGTGGGCGAGCGTGGTTGGGAATCGTACCCTTTCGCATGTCTGATGTTGCGCCGAGATTCGTACCTGGGATCCCGTGGCTTTCCGCGTTTCCTGAACTCAACGTGCGAACCTACGTGACGGCCGATGACAAACCGGGCGTGTGGTTCTTCAGCTTGGATGCGACGAATCCGATCGCAGTTCGAATCGCTCGCGCGTTCTTTCATTTGCCGTACATGGACGCAAGAATCAAACTGACTGAATCGGAGCGAGGCTTCGACTACGTCAGTCGCCGCACTCACCGAGGCGAACCGCCAGCGGAGCTGGATGTTTCTTACAAACCAACGAGTGAGCAGTTTTTCGCGAAATCGGGAACGCTCGAGTACTGGCTAACATCGCGATACTGTCTCTACGCAGCAAACAACAATGGCGAAGTGCTTCGCGGAGAAATTGACCATGATCCGTGGCCGCTTCAGAAGGCCGAATGCACAGTCAATAAAAACACGATGGCCGAAGCCGCCGGCATTGAACTGCCTGACGAGCCACCGCATCTGCTGTTCGTGAACGACATCTCGGTCATTGCCTGGACCAATCAGCGACTATCCGAAGCCGCGGATCCAATCAAATCGCTCGCCCTGGATACCCCGCGAGTCGGCTGCCCTTCGCAACGGTCAATCGCTTCTGAAGGTTCCGAGGCAACATAACGAACGACCGCAAATTCACGACGCAGAGCCACTCGGCCGCGAGAGTTGTTTCAGATTCTATTTCGCGACAGGTTTGTACGACCGAGCGCCGATTGTTTCTGCGAGCAGATGCTCTCTTTCGATGGTAAACCGTTGTCCAGTTTCTGGATCGTACAGTCCCAAGACGTCGTTGGCCCCGTCACGTCGCTCAAGTCTGCGATTGGACAAGACCAGTTTAAAGTACTCTGCCGCGTCGATTCTTTTTTCACGTTCTTCGTTCAACGTTACGGTCTCACTCATTTCGTCGCCTTGCGATTGGATTTATTGAGCCCCAAGAAAGTCCTCGGCAGACTCGCGATACCTTCATATTTCACTAACGGGATTTTCATCCTGGCAGAATTAATCTGCCTAGCAATACCTACGCTTGGGAATCGCTTAACGCGATCTTCACAAACAGTCACTCTGCAAATTCAACGCGCTGCCTGTGCTTTGCCATTTCCTCTGAATTAGACTCAGCGCGCGGAATTCGTTAGTCAAGAGATCTGCTCGATGCGTCTCGATCGCGCACAAAATTAACGCAATCTTCATCTGTCGAAAGGCCGGTTGCGCGCGTGTTAACAGCTGCAACCTGCCGAACGTCTCATCCTCAACAGAATGCAAGAGATTCAGAGGTCGTCGTAGGACGAGCGACCATCGCGAAATCGATAGCCAACACCACGGACCGTTTCGATCAGCGGCGCGTACGCGCCTAATTTCTTTCGGACGGCACGGATGTGAACATCGATAGTCCGTTCTAAAACAATGGCATCACCGCCAAGCGCCGAATTGATCAATTCTGCACGCGAATACACTCGGCCCGGATTGCGAATCAGAGTGTCCAATAGCGCAAATTCGCTCTTCGTCAGCGACAGGTCTTCATCACCTGCTCGCACCCTGTAGCTCGTGCAGTCGACCATCACCCCTTGGCTAACAATAACATCTCGATCATCGGGGCTTGCGTCCTGCCGTCGTTGCAGAGCACGAACGCGCCGCATCAAAACGTTGACGCTAAATGGCTTCGTGACATAGTCGTCGGCACCAACGGTGAAGCCAACAAGCTCGTCAATCTCTTCTGCTTTGGCAGTAAGCATGATCACCAGAATGTTCTGAGTTTTGGGGTTTGCGCGCAGCTGCCGACAAACCTCAATGCCATCGATTTCCGGCAGCATTAGATCGAGAATCACGATGTCATGCGGACTTTCGTGCACACGACGCAATGCCTGAGCGCCATCTGACGCTCGAGTTACAGCGAATCCTTCCTTCTCAAAATTGTATTGCAAGACGTCCGCCAAAGGCTCGTCGTCTTCTACGATAAGGACTCTACTTTTTGCCATCTAAGCCTGTTCTTTTGCTTGCACCTACAGTTAAAATCACCAGCCTCAGCGGAGAGCATGACGCATCTTCTCAGCAATGACAGATGGATTGCGACCTGCCTCTACTCATCGGCAAACGATACGAATACTTTGTGTCGATGACGCGTTATGTCGCCTTTGATCAGGTACATCACGTCTTCAGCAATGTTTGTTGCCAAATCAGCAATTCGTTCCAAACTTCGCGCAACGGAAAGCGCGTGAATTGCTGGGCCGATCGATTCGTTGTCGGCACGCATTGTTTCGTAAAGTTCGCTGACGACGGCTGCCAGGGCCTGATCGACCTCGTCGTCCGCGGAGCAAACACGGACAGCGGCGTTGTAGTCCGATTTAACCATCGCGTCGAGCGCATCGCTTAGCATGCGAGTCGCCTGCTCGGCCATCGTATTGACTAGATTTGGAAGTTGAAATCGGTGTTCAGAAGTCAGCCGCTGTCCACGCTCGGCAATATTCACTGCAAGGTCTGCAATTCGTTCTAAATCATTGTTGATCTTGATGATCGTGGCGGTTCGCCGTAAATCGATTGCGACCGGCTGATGCAAAGCAAGGATCTTGAGGCATTCTTCTTCAATACGTACCTCTTTTTTGTTGACGATTTCGTCGCGGTCGATCACAGCTTGCGCTAGTTCGGTAGATCGATCGACAAGGGAACGCCACGCCTGATCGATCATCTCCTCAACAATCGCAGACATGCTAAGCAGCTCTTGTTCAAGGGCTGCAATATCGCGTTCTAAATGCTTTGACATTCTGGATCTCACTGAAAGTAGACGATTTTCCCTCGATTTTGATCCTAAGAATTAGCGGTTCGCATTCAAGCGTGATGGGCACATTCCTCAAAAAATTCATCGTCATTTCAAACTGCGTTCATCTGATCTTCATCTTTTTGTGGACGATGGATGAAGAGTCAAACAGCACTGCGAAGCAGCTTGATTGGCTCAAACGCAAGCTACGAAAACACAGCGACTGACATCCAGTTCGTAAGAATCACGTGTAAACAGCACATTTTTGTTTTTTTGAAATCAGAACACGAGGTGTAAAGGAAGAATCATGAAGCACAGTATTGCAGTACTTCTTGTTGTATTTGGCCTGCATTCCATGGCGACTGCTCAGGTCACGGTTGATGAAAACCTGCCGGACTACGTTCCGGGAGCACCGGTCGCTGGTTCTATCAAAAGCGTCGGTTCTGACACAATGAACAACATGATGACGCTTTGGTCGGAAGGATTTCGCAAGTACTACCCCAACGTCAAAATTGAAATTGAAGGCAAAGGTTCGTCGACGGCTATTCCAGCTTTGGTGCAAGGCACGTCCAACTTTGGGCCGATGAGCCGCGCTGCAAAGCCCGCTGAACAAAATGACTTTGAAAAGCGATTTGGCTACAAAGCAGTTCAGCTTCCGACGAGCATCGACATGCTGGCTGTTTACGTGAACAAAGGCAATCCAATCAAGGGCCTGACGTTGCCGCAAGCAGATGCCATATTCTCGAGCACACGTAAGTTGGGAAACGCAACTGACATTCGCACTTGGGGGCAATCCGGATTAACCGGCGAATGGGCGAACGCTCCGATCAGTATGTATGGTCGCAACTCTGCTTCGGGCACCTACGGTTTCTTCAAAGAAGAAGTGCTGGGTAAAGGTGACTACAAGTCGTCCGTGAAAGAGCAACCTGGTAGCTCGGCCGTTGTCCAAGGTGTTGCAACGGACAAGTTTGGAATCGGATACAGCGGTATCGGATACATAACCTCCGACGTTCGGGCAGTACCACTGGCTAGTGCCGCAGGCGAAGACTTCGTCGAAGCCACCCCGAACAACGCCAGCAAGTACCCGTTGTCTCGTCCGCTGTTGCTTACGGTCAACTTCAAACCTGGCAGTAGCCTCGATCCATTGCGTCGAGAGTTCGTTAAGTACATCTTCAGCAAACAAGGTCAAGCTGACGTTGTGAAAGATGGATACTTGCCAATCCCCGCCAAGGCTGCCCAAAAGGCATTGGAGTCGGTTGGTATCGTCGTTCCCGCTGCAGCTGCTGCAAAGTAGCCAGCGTTATTTTGCGTCGCCCAGGGAATGCAGGGTGCGGCGAAAGCTGTTCTTGCATTCCCTTTCTTTTTTATCTGATTTCCAACAACGATAGGCACTGCGATCCGGATGTCAGAAAAGCAGCCGCCAGAACAAAACAGCCAGAGCTTTACCGGGCGAACCGGAAGACACTCGGCGCGTTGGTCGGTAAAGATGGCCGATCGGATCAGCACCGTCGTGATCACCGTCGGTGGCATCGGTACGATCGTTTCGGTTTTGTGTGTCTTTTTAGTTTTGTTTGGCGTCGTTGTTCCTCTATTTAGCCAGGCGAAAATTGGTGAACTCAGTTCAGCACAACTAAGTTTTCAAGATCGCACGCCGCTCACGTTCAAGGTCGACGAATACCGAATTCTCAGTTGGACGCTGTTTGATGACGGAAAAATCGAAGCGATTCGAGTCGACAACGGCGAAGTCGTTTGGACAAAAGATCTGGTCGAAGGCGACCTAACGATCACCGCAGCGTCGATTCCTGACACATCGACCAGCGTCGCGCTGGCTCTTTCCGATGGCTCGGTTCA
>JAGQPC010000464.1 GCA_020426925.1 Planctomycetales bacterium
TCGAGCGGGGGTACCAAGACGACTTCGAGGTGGAAACCGTCACGGCCGACTTAAGCGACGGCGCCGTGGAACTGCAAGCGCTGGCGACCGAGGTCGACACGACTTCGGTCGAACAGCTTGTCGAAGGCAGCCCCGTCATCAACCTCGTGAACTACCTGATCTTGCAGGCCGTTCGCAAAGGCGCCAGCGACATCCACATCGAGCCGGGGCGCAAATTCAGCGTCGTCCGATTTCGCATCGACGGACAACTGGTCGAAATGCTGCGGCCTCGTCGCGACATTTACCCGGCTGTCGTCTCGCGCGTCAAAGTCATGTCGAAACTCGACATCGCCGAGCAACGGGCGCCGCAAGACGGCCGCTGCCAGGTGGTCGTCGACAAGAAGGAAGTCGACTTGCGCGTTTCGACGCTCCCCACGGTGCTGGGTGAAAAGGTCGTGATGCGCGTGCTCGACAAGCAGCGTCTGACCTTCAATCTCGACGAATTGGGAATTCCGCAGGACGTCCTCACGCCGTTCAAAAAGCTGCTGGCCCGCCCCAACGGGCTGCTGCTGGTGACCGGCCCGACGGGCAGCGGCAAAACGACCACGTTGTATTCGGCGCTGGAACTGATCAAGTCGGTGCATCGCAACATTGTCACTGTGGAAGACCCGGTCGAATATCAAATCGAGTTGGTAAATCAGGTTCAAGTCGACAAAGCTCGCGGACTCGATTTCGCCGGTGCGTTGCGTTCAATTCTTCGCCAAGATCCAGACGTCATCATGGTTGGCGAGATTCGTGATCCCGAGACAGCATCGGTCGCAGTGCAGGCTGCATTAACCGGTCACTTGGTCATAAGTACGCTGCACACAAACGATAGCAGTGGCGCTGTAACACGTTTGGTCGACATGGGAGTTCCTCCCTATAAAGTTGCCGCGGCGTTGCAAGGCGTCATCGCACAACGCTTGGTGCGCAGCGTCTGCCCGAGTTGCCAGACCAGCTATTACCCGCCTCGAGAAATACTCGAATCGTTGAAATATCAGGGCGATGACCGACAACGATTCCAGCGAGGCGAAGGATGCCGAGACTGCTACGACACGGGCCACGTTGGCCGCCGCGGTATTTACGAAGTGCTCGTCCTTGATGCGAAATTCAGGGCGATCATGGCTGAAACGGTTGCGGCCGATCAGTTGCGTCAACACTTCATTTCGATAGGCGGGGAAACGCTGCAAGATGCAGGCATCAAGCTCGCCGAACAAGGTCTAACTTCGTTAGAAGAAGTTATGCGAGTCGCATTCGACGAGTAATTGCTATGCCACAAATCATCGAGTCACCTGCACAGACATCGACACGCGACAAGAGTTCGAGTGTTCCTACATTCGAATCTGCGTCGGTTCCAACTCGCGGCTTGCAGTCTGCTCGTCCGGTCAAAATAAGTCGCCGCGAATTGGCACTATTGACGACGCAGTTGGCAATCATGACACGAGCGGGCCTGGACGTCGCTTCTTCGCTAAAGTCGCTCGCACAACAAATGACTCGACCCGCGATCAAAGATGTCGTTGCCCACATTCACGCAGATGTTTTGGGTGGCAAATCGTTCTCCCGATCGCTCGCCGTTTACGAACGCAGCTTCGGAGCGCCATACGTCGCGACAGTAGCGGCGGGAGAGGTTGCGGGTCGTCTTGGAACGGTCTTGGCGCATCTGTCCGCGTCGATTCGGAAAGAGATCAAGCTACGCAGCTCGGTCATATCGATGTTAATTTACCCAGCGTGCCTCGTCATGGTTGCGACTGGAGTTATCCTGGGGCTTCTCGTTTTCGTATTGCCTACGTTCGCAGAAGTATTCGGACAATTTGGCGCATCGATTCCTCCACTAACACAATTCATTTTGGGGTTTGGACTGGCTCTACGAACCTGGGTTTGGATTTGGATGCCGCTCGCGCTGATAGCCGCGATCGCAGTTGTCTTATTTTTTCGTTCATCCAGAGGCAAACAACTTTGGGATCATGTTTTGCTGCAAGCACCAGTCATGCGACGAGTCGGAAGACCGTTTTATGCCGGGCGCGTTTGTCGACTGTTCGGAATGATGCTCAATAGCGGAGTGCCGCTCCTGGATACGATTCGCTTAGCGCGTTCCGCCATCAGCAGCCCGGCTTATTCAAACCTCCTGCTGCATGTGGAAGACCAAGTTCTCAGCGGCCAAGGTGCTGCTCACGTTTTCGCCGAATACGGTTTTGTTCCGTCATCCGTGGCAGAAATGTTAAACACAGCCGAGCAAACGGGATCGATGGCTGAAATCACAGGATTGCTTGCGGAACATTTTGAAGAAGAATCCGAGTCTCGATTACGCGAGTTGATTTCGACTTTGGAGCCGGTAGTCACTGTTGCGATGGGAGTTGTCGTTGCGGCTATCGTGCTAGCAGTGATGGTACCACTGTTTGACCTATACACACTCGCCGGAAACGGACCGCCTGGCCAGTAACGGCACAGCGCCACTAGTGTCGTGGCAGTGATTGCAGGAATGTCACAGGAAAGTCGATTGGTCTAGAAAAAAACGGTTGAATAGATATAAGTCGCTGCGGTGTAATTCGAAGGTAACCAATGCTGTACGCGAAAACGCAAGGCTGGGTGGGCATTGATGTTGGCACAAATTGTGTCAAGCTGGCTCAGGTTGCGCGCGTCAACGGACAATTCAACATTGTCGATGCGGCCATTGTACCGAGGCAACGCATTTGGACGTCAGACATCTTTGACAATGACGAACCAAGCTCGACCGAAGACGAAATCGCAACGGCACTTTCCATCGCGTCTCGATGCTCCAACCGACGCAGCGCGATTTGCACGACCATGAAGTTGTGCCGTTTCGCAGCTCAATCATCGAGCGTAGGCATCTTAGACGACGCAGTCCGCCGCCAACTGGGCGTCGGTGGAGATGCACGACATATCGTGGATCACTTGTCGGCCAGCGGCGCGACAAACGAAACTCTGTTTTTTGCGATGAGTTCGAAGTGGTCGGAGCAAATCGCAATCGATGCAAAGCGTGCAGGTTTGCGATGCGAAGTCATTGACGCTTTGCCTCTCGCATTGGCGCGTGCATTGGCATTGGATCCCACCGTCTCCAAGCACGAAGCCACGATTGGAATTGATTGGGGCTATTCGACAGTGACGTTGTGTGTAGCGAGAAACGGTCGCGCCTGCTTCGTCCGCAACCTGCCTCGGTGCGGCTTAAGGCGCGTCGTTGATGACGTTGCGGTCAGCTTGAATCTGAGTACGCGCGATGCAAACGATATGCTCGTGCGACACGGTGTCGGTGGTCATGAAGATCATAGGCTGAGCAAGTTGTTCTGCGACGTTGCCCGTTCGTCAATCGACGAGATGGCGACTGAAATTGAAAAGACGATGCGATTCATGGATTCGCACTTTCGAAGCGACGTCCCAAATTCGGTTCGCGTTTTCGGTGGCGGCGCACAAATTCCCGGATTGACGACGCAGCTGGGAAAAACGCTCGGGATCACTACCGTCGCTTGGCAATTCGCATGTTCCAGCCAACCTGACAACCTTGCAATGTTGGGACCAGCCATTGCATTGTCGGCACTCGCGTGGGAGTCGACACGATGAAAACGCACGTGAATCTTCTATCGCCCCAGTTCGCAAACAAACAACAAGCGCTGCGCACGATCAAGATTTGGGGTGTGATTTCGGCTTGTGGATTGATATCGCTAGTTTTGTGGTCAGCGTGGCAATATCAAACGCTGCAGCACCGAACCGCACAGCTTGAGATTCTCTCAAAACGTCAACAACGAGCGAAAGAGACGACTGCGGAATTCACTCGGTTGGTCAACGAGCGAGATAAGTTGCTCGAACGTGAACGCTCTGTGTTGGAAGTCGCCGACGTGCCGCTGATCCTGCCGTTGCTTGGTATCGTAAGCAATGCGGCAAAACGCACGAACGGCGCGTTACACGTAGACACATTGCATTTCGAACGTTCTTCTGCGAGCAATCGCCGTGGTAGTCCGCCGCCAAAGCCAGCCGCTAAAGGCGGCGTGCTGAAGCTAAGCGGGACCGCAAAAGACAATCTGGCAATCGCTCAATTTGCAGCTACGATTCGTGATGCTGCGATTTTTCAGTCAGTGTATTTGGACGAAGCCGGCTCGGTGAACCGCTCACAAAAATCGAGAAGCAAAGGCCTCAAATTTACGATTAGTTGCTCCTTGCTGCCTGATCTTCTGCCTCCTGCAGCAGTATCCAATCAGGAGGAAGCATGATAATGATGAAAACAGCGATGGCTGGGCGACTGAACATCGTCGGGCACGGCACGGGAGCCATTTCGACAGTGATCGTCTGCGTGAGCTATTTGTCGTTAATCAACGGATCGCTTAGCAAGTCGATCGAACAAGCATCCAATGACATTGCCAAACTTCAGAGTGCCCTGCGTCGCGAAACGACGACAACGCACGATGTTCGGCATGTTCGGTCCGACGTCTCATCAGCAGAGAATCGATCGGCTGCAATCCGCAATCGAATTCCCGATAGTCGAAACGAAGCAAAGCTGCTGGAAGACATTTCGCAAGTCGCGGTAACCTGCAAATTAGCTGTGCTCGACTACCGCCGAGGCCGTGTCAATGAGCAGAACGAACTGGCTCAGTTCAATATCGATCTTACTTGCGAAGGATCGTTCAGTGCGATCTGCAAGTTCGTTGACGCGTTGCAGAGCTTGGAGCGACTTGTCGCCATCGAGCAGTTAACGATCGATGCCGATGGCAAGGATGGACCGTATCAACTCAGTCTGTCAGTTGCTCTGTTTTACCGAACAGAATCGCTCGCGGTCGGGCAAATCTTCGTTCCTAAATCGCGACCAAGAATGACGGAGGTGAACACGACATGAACGCCACCTCCCGCTCATCCAAGCTTCAGGAACTCGGTGCGACGCCGGCAAAACTGGCGTTGATCGCGATTCTCGGCGTGATCTTGATTGGTTCGTTTCTAGTGAACTTCGGCTTCTTATCGTCCGACCCTGCACCCACGGCAACCAAAGCCCCGCCAAAGCCCACGTCAAACGAAACGACCAAATCACATGCAGCGAATTCGACCTCGACGGCGAAAGTACCGGAAGAATCTCGGAGTGAGACGGCGACGACAAGTAAGCAAAAGATCTGCTGGCCATCGGTCACCGTAGCCGATGCTGCGAAGTTTGATCCCTTCGCCAGACCGAGCTTTATCGCCGCTCCAGAACCAGACAAAACGGCCGAGACATCCTCACGAAAAGCGAATCGACCTAGTCGCCTACAGCGGATGTTTGTTCAACTGAAGGCACTGCAAAAAGCCGCGCAGGAAAAACACGCCTTGGCGCAGGCTCGCGAGCAAGAAGCACGCACTCACGAAGAGGAAAACAAAGAAGCCGCGATGTCACTACAGGATTCGGGGATTAGCTTCATTGTTTCTTCCGGTGACAACATTACCGCTCGGATCGGCGACAAGACAGTGGCTATTGGCGATCGAATCGGAAGATTTCGGATCGTAGACATCCAGCAGACGGGCGTCATCGTGGCTCCGGTTGATGAAAGCGAGGTGGCAAGTGGCACAAAGTAAGCCCGCCCACCAACGAATTCGTACGGCGGATTTCGCCACTGCAACTTTGGTGCTCGCCATGCTAACTGGACCAGCACACGGACAGTTTGTCGAATGGTCGCCAACGCGATCTGCGCGTGCCTCGCAAGAACGCGCAGTTCGAACCGTGTCGTCTATAAAGCTAACCGGCCCGAGTCTCGAACAGCTTCCCACACCGAACGAGCCGGTTTTAGAACGTGCAGTGGGTGACGATGTGTACCGTCGCCAAGACGGATCTTACGTCGTTCCATTTTCAATCAACGGAGGGAACATCGATTTGCAAAGTCACGGCGGCTTAATTTCGATCGTCGCTCGAGATGCATCATTGAAAGAGGTCCTGACCGCCATCGCGCGATCGCAAAAACTGAATCTAGTTTACGGTGGTCAACAGGCGGGTATGGGAGCGTTCGGTGCTGCAACGGGCGCGGGCAACAATGCCGGCGCACAAGCACCGCCCAGTGGCACAGCGATTGGTCCGTCGATGGAGCCAAAAGTAACGGTGTCACTCGAAAAAGTGCCTCTGGACACAGCGCTCGACACAATTCTATCCGTGGTCGGATTTGCATGGACGCGTTCGCAAGGGATCATTCTTGTAACCCCCGCATCGCAAACCGCAAAGCTTCCACCGAATGCTCAAGGGCGGACGATGCATGTGTTTGAACTCGATTTCGCAACAGCAGAGGATATCAATCTTGCTGTCCAGGGTTTGCTATCGCCTGTTGGGCAATCATTTATCCACACGAGTCAGTCAACCGACAACCGGCGTTCCAAAGAGATCGTGGTCGTCGAAGATCTTCCTCGATACGTCGATCGGATTGGGGCATACATCGCACAGCTGGACGTTCCACCACGGCAAGTCGCAATTCAGGCGTATGTCCTGCAAGTGGACTTGAACGCCGACAACCGTCACGGAGTTAACCTTGAACATTTGGCGAGAATCGCCGACCCTCGCATTACGATTGGCTCGCGTGGCCTAGCCAATCAGAACGCTTCGCAAGCATTCTTCCTGGAACTTGACGGAAATCGGATGGACGGATTTCTGGAAGCGTTGCGGACGACAGTCGATGCAAAAACGCTCGCATCGCCTCGCATCATCGCCGTCAACGGTCAGACCGCTCGGCTGCAAGTTGGCGAGCAGCTCGGCTTTCGCATCACAACGACGACTCAGACAAGTACTCTGGAGAGCGTCGAGTTTCTCGACGTCGGTGTCGTGCTTGAGGTAACTCCACGCATTAGCCGTGATGGCCGCGTTCTACTAAACGTCAGTCCCGAAGTGTCGAGCGGTTTGGTCAATCCCGAAACAGGTCTGCCGCAAGAAGAAACGGCAGAACTGCAGACCGACGTGTTGCTGGATGACGGTCAGGGAATCGTGGTCGGAGGTTTAATCAAAGAGGAACTGACGAACAGCCAAACTAAGGTCCCAGGCATTGGCGATGTCCCGTATTTGGGCGCACTGTTTCAGCGTCGCAGCGACAAACGTGGACGAAGCGAGATTATCGTTGCGCTGGTGCCGCGAATTCTGCCGCTTCACGGCGAAGAGGATTGCCAAAATATGGTAGAGTTCGAGCGAGCTTCGACTCCGTTGTTGAAGGGAGCTTTGGTCGAGAACCCAAGACCAATGGAACCTTCGTTGCCGGATCCGTTGAAGTATCCCAAACGTGGATGGGATCTGCAGGTCAATCATGAATCCTATTTGCACGGCACGCACTACGGAAATCAGACGCCAACAAACATGAACTTAAGGGACACGTCGGCGCGGCCAACCGCTGCTCCATCATATGGAGCTCAAGGC
>JAGQPC010000465.1 GCA_020426925.1 Planctomycetales bacterium
GTCGCGGTCGTCCGCTTAATGCAGAGTATATCCGCGGGTCACCATTGTACGAATCTGGAAGAGTTCTGTTACCCGGCTTCAGTTCGGCAATGGCTTTACCGAAATCGTGACGTCCCCGTGATTGTCACCTAGACGTCCCGGCATTTCGTTAATACGAAAGAAGAGTATGCCGGTTGATGGAGCCGTCAATTCGGATCTCAGTCCGATGGCGATTGGTGCGGCAAATCCGGACTTACTGGCTTCGGTCGATTCTTCAGCGACCGACACCTTGACAGACCGGACTGTGACGGGCCGGATGGCGGCTTGCAGGATTCCGAGAGGCTGTCCGTTCCAGTACTCGATCGTGACTCCACCTGGTTCTGACCACCAAACTTCGTCGCCGTCTTTTCGGACGACGAACCGGCCACGTGATGCGATACGGTACTTCTTGCCTGCTTGAACTTGCAGGCCACTCGATTGCCAGCCTTTGCTCACGTCCACTTTGGCTCGGTTGTTGCCAGGAGACATTTTTTTGGGAGACGCGTAAGTCACGGTGTCCAAGGTCACGTCGTAGCCGTATTCGACGTTCGCAACGAACAGATCCCAGGCGTCGTGAACCTGAAGCATGTCCTGCTTGAACATGCTGCGGAACGCGCGAGTAAACGTGGCCTGATCCGTTCGCAAATGTTTACTCAGACTTCGAAACCGTTGCTGAAACAATGGATGGTTGTCTAACATCGCGACCAGCCCCCACGACCACGCATACGCTCGATTGTTGCTAAACGTGTCGGAGGGGAATCGAAGTACGTTATCGATCGGTTGCTCGCCACCTGCTGTTCGGTCTCTTTGTAATATCGAGATCCTACCCCAAAACGGAAACTCAGATTTGGAATCGGGCATGACGCGAGTTTCGAGTTTGCCGTTTTTCCAGCGATGCGTACCAAAGTGCTCGGCAATGCCTTCGTTGTACCACGGAGCACCAAACGTCCCCAAATGATTGAAAACAAACGCGTGTGTGCCTTCATGAATCAATAAGTGGCGAGTGTAGTATTCGCTCGGTTGAGCGTACAGCCACAGCTCTTTACCTCGTTGATATCCATTCAAGAAACGCGGCAGGTCGTCCGGCAGCAAGCCTGCCTGAGCGAATCGTTCTTTGCTGACGATCAGGTAGCCGGTTTGGTGCCAGTCTTTCACGCTGTCGACTGCAACGCCAAAGTACTCGCACCATTGAGGAACCGCCGCATCGAAGACATCGACCAGCTCGTCGATCCCGGGCGAGCTCGCCACGTCCGTGACAAGCGTTAGGTGTTTGCCTTTGATTTTGCGAAACGGCAAATCGGGTTGAGCGACACAGAGTCCACAGCACGTTGCGAGCCAAACAATGGCAAGTGTCGCTCTGTGGATCGTTCGATGCATGAGTTACGGAGCTGAGTTTTCGTGGACGGAACGTTTTGTCGTCGAGATGGGGGTGCACTGGCCGAGCCACTGGCACACAGTGCGCTTGTCAAATCTATCATACGGCGCGTGAGAGCGATTGGGCAAAGCAAATGGGTTCTTCGATCCGTACTGATCATGCATCTCCCCGTTTCCGGCCACGATTCATATTTGTCCGTCGGTTACTGACCAGCCGCCGTCGACTGCTAAAACTTGGCCCGTAACGAATTTGGAGGCGTCCGAAAGGAAAAACACCACGGCATCGTCTGTGTCGGACGGTTGCCCTGCCCGGCCGCCATCAAGTGGCTGCTTGGATCGCACGTAACGCATGATTGCGTCGTCGGTGACTGCTCGCTGAGCCAACGGTGTTTCGAAAAGAGACGGCGCAATCGCGTTAAACCGTATCGAATCCTTCGCGTAGTACGCGGCACATGCTTTGGTCAGTCCTACCGCGCCGGCCTTGGTGGCAGCGTAAGTGTGAGTCGCGAAGTGTTCTGGTGATGGGCTGTCCGCGAGAACCGATGTCATGTTGAGCACCGAACCGCCGGAACCTTGTTCGCGAAACTGTCGCACAGCCGCTCGATTCGAATAAAACAGTGAAGTCAGATTTAGATCCAGCGTATACTGCCATCCTTCATCGGAAATGTCGTGTAGAGGTCCGTCTCCCATTCGACGTCCGCTGCCTCCCGCAACATGGTAGAGCCCGTTGAGTTCTCCGAACTTCCGAACGGTTTCTTGGAATATGCTCTCCGTTGCTTCGCGGTTCATCGCGTCCGCTTGAAGGGTGAGTCCCTTGTCGCCAAGTTGCACTTGAGCCAGCTCGCACTTGTCCGCGTTACGACCGGTGACGACGACGCTTGCACCTTCTGCGATGCAGGCTCGCGCAGCCGAAAGGCCAAGGCCTGATGTTCCGCCGATGATCAAGATGGTTTTGTCTTGAAGTCGTTTATTCATGTTGTCGGAGGTGTGAAAAATTCGGGCCCTGCGAGCGGAGTCGAGGGATGTCCGAGTAGGTGCCCTGCGAGCGGAGTCGCAGGACTACGTTTGGTCTAGCTCTAGTCGCAGTCGCAGTCCGTCGTAAGCAAGGTCGATGTTTGCGGGCAACTTTTTGTTAGTGGCTTCGTAGTCGAATTCGTGCGACAAGTGTGTCAGGAAAGTCAACTTCGGCTTGATCCGCAGCGCGACTTCGACTGCTTCGCCCAGCGAATAGTGAGTTGGGTGCGGATTGGTGCGAAGGGCATCCAGAATCAAGATCTCGACCCCATCGAGCACCGACAAACTTTCATCCGGGATTAGATTCGTGTCGGTGCAATACGCAATATTGCCAATGCGGAAACCGAGCACTTCGAACCGAGGGCCGTGCTTCAAACGCAGAGGATAAACGGTTGCACCCAGCACTTCAAACGGCTCTGTGCCAATGGTCTTGAATTCCAGTTTCGGCGTGGCTCCCGGATGAGTCGGGGCAAGGTCGGTAAAAGCGTAGTCGTATGCCTTGCGAATGCGGTCCTCCACGGGAGGTTCACAATATAGCGGGACCGCGTGATCT